>PTKO01000001.1 GCA_002937775.1 Alphaproteobacteria bacterium MarineAlpha6_Bin4
TCCTTTATGGAATCAAAAATTGAACCGAAAATTTTTAAAATATTAGACAATTTAGGTAAAACATATAGTAAAATTAGGCCTTTAATAAGTGAAAAGAAAGATTTATTAAACAAAACTAAATCTTTATCTAGTACAAAATTAAAAAACTATCAGCAAATAAAAAAAAAACTAATAAGTTATCTTGAAAAATTATGTTTAAGCGAAGATTGTATTAATTTTTTTATTTCAAAGATTAATGAAATTAACAAGAAATTAATAGCACCAGAAGGGAAACTTTTAAAACTTGCAATAGATGTTGGATTAGACAGAAAAGAATTTATAAAGTTTTACGAAAATAATGAATTAAATCCTTATTGGTCATCAAAGCAATCAAAACTTAGTAAAATATGGCAAAAATATTTTCAAAAGAACTCTAAATCAATAAAAGAAGTTAATAAAGAATTAAATATAATTTCAAATGAATCTAAACTAGCAATTACTGAATTAAAAAAACTTTCAAATGATATAAGTAGCGGAAGAAATATATCTGAAACAGCAAAAAAGCAGATGATAGAAGCAAACCTAAGATTGGTTATATCTATAGCTAAAAAATATACAAATAGAGGATTACAATTTTTAGATTTAATTCAAGAAGGAAATATAGGGCTAATGAAGGCTGTAGATAAGTTTGAATATAAAAGAGGTTATAAATTCTCTACATATGCGACTTGGTGGATAAGGCAAGCAATCACCCGATCAATTGCTGATCAAGCAAGAACTATTAGAATCCCAGTGCATATGATAGAAACTATTAATAAAATAATTAGAACTTCAAGAATAATGTTGCATGAAATAGGTAGAGAACCAACTCCCGAAGAATTATCAGTCAAACTTTCAATCCCATTAGAAAAAATAAGAAAAGTTATGAAAATTGCTAGGGAACCAGTTAGTTTTGAAACACCAGTTGGAGATGATGATGATAGCTTCTTGGGAGATTTTATTGAAGATAAAAATACTATTGTTCCGGGAGAGGCGGCTGAAAATTCAAATTTAAGAGAGACAACAACTAGAGTGCTTTCAAGCTTAACGCCAAGGGAGGAAAGAGTATTAAGAATGAGATTTGGAATTGGAGTAAATTCAGACCATACATTGGAAGAAGTTGGACAACAATTTACAGTTACAAGAGAGAGAATAAGACAAATTGAAGCAAAAGCATTAAGAAAGTTAAAACATCCTAGTAGATCAAAACAATTAAAAAGTTTTCTTGATAAGAGTTAATAACACTGTTAAATAAATTAATGTACTGTAATTGGGCCTGTAGTTCAGTTGGTTAGAACACGCCGCTCATAACGGTGATGTCGCAGGTTCGAATCCTGCCGGGCCCACCACTAAGTTATGATTTTTCCTTTAGCAAAGAAATAAGTTTATCTATGTCACCTTGATTTTGATCTATTACTGATACAAATTCAGATCTTTGTGTTACAGCAAGACTAATTCCCTCTATAATAATATCAAGAATTACGTACCTATCCTTTTTTTTTCCAATTTTCCAATCAACTTTTATTACAGGTGAATTTTTTATTTCTAAAATTGTATGTACTAAAAAAATTTTAGGATTTGATTGGTTCTCAAAATTTAACAGTTTTAATTGTTCACCCGCATATTCATTAAACCTAGAAGAATAAGTTTTAACTACATAATTCCTAAAAGCTTTTATAAAATTTTTTTTTTGATCTAAAGTGGCTTGCTTCCAGTATTTTCCTAAAACAAATCTTGATATTGAAGGAACATCAAAGTTTTTATCAAAGAGTTCACCAAATTGTGATTCTTTTTTAGCTTGATCAACAGCACTATCTGTAAGTTTACTTATAGCATCCTTAGTTATTGACATTACATATTCTCCAGGATTATTTGTTGCTATAGTAAAATTCTTTGGTGTTGTAATAAACAATGCCATTAAAAAAACAACTAAAACAATTTTTTTAAATAACATCTTTATTTATTTAAATATGATTGGTAATCAGTAATCTTGTCGTTTTCTATTTCATCAGCCCTTTTTTGAATATACATAGATCTTATAGAAGAATAGAAATCTAATGAGGTTGATTCAATTTCTTCAAGAACACCCAATGTAGCTTGTCTATCATCAACCGCAGTACCAGCACTTTTTACTAAATTTCCCCATAAAGGCACTCCAATAAAAATTAATGGATCTGTAAATATATCACCAATAAAACCAACTACATCCCTAGATGTTTGCGGCCCTTTAAATGGAAGTTGAACATAGTTACTTTCTTTCCAACCCCAAACTCCCAATGTATCACCAAAAGTCTCTGGTCTTTTTTCTATACCCATTTTTGAAGCTACATCTATAAAACCACCTAGACCGATTGTTGAATTAATAAATAATCTTGAGACAGTAGTAAAAAAACCATCAACTTTTCCTTGAAGCAAATTATTTATAGCGTATTGAGGGGTTCCAAAAAAATTATCTATTGCATTTCCCAAACCTCTTCTAAAAGGGTCAGGCACAACATTAACATATCCTCTTGTTGCTGGTCTAACTAAGGCCTTGTCGAGACCCAAATTAAAATCCCAAACACCTCTATTAAATCCTTCTATAGGATCTATTGTACTATAATCCTTTTCTTCATAACCTTCACCAAGATCAAACTCGGATTCCACAATAATTGCGTCTTTAACTACGACATCACTTTCATGATGTTCAGCTTTTACTGAGAAAGTTAATAAAACTATGAAAAATAAGCTAATAAAATATTTATACATGCACACAATAAATAAAAAACCCAATAAATTTTAAGTAATAATAATATACTATTTATTTTTTATTTAAATAATATTAAAAAAAAAGTTATTCACAGGCAATTTATAAAAATATGCAACAAAACCTTAAAATTTCATATGAATTTTTTCCACCAAAGAATGTAAAAATGTATCAAAGTTTATGGAGTACACTTAATAAATTAAAGATTTTTTATCCAGATTTTGTATCAATTACGTATGGAGCTGGAGGCTCAACAAGACAAAGAACTCATGACACAATTAAAAAATTTACTTATAGACCATCAATTAAACCTATACCTCATTTAACGTGCATAGGTGATACAAAAGATTCTATTAAAAGATTGGCAATTGAATATTGGAAGTTAGGAATTAAATCAATTGTTGTAATTAGAGGAGATCCGGAAAATATTAAATTAACAAAAAAAAGGAAATTTATAACTCATCCAAATGGCTATACGTATGCAAGCGAACTTATAAGGGATTTAAAGAAAATAAGAGATTTTGATATAATAATTGCAGTTTTTCCAGAAATGCACCCAGAGTCTAAAGATATGAAAGAAGATATTGATAACTTAAAAAGAAAAATTGATTTGGGTGCAACAAAAGGTATAACACAATTCTTTTTCGATAATAATAAATTTTATGAATTTATTAATATTCTAGAAAAGAAAAAAGTAAAAATACCAATTATTCCCGGTATATTGCCAATAATTAATTTTAAAAAATTGAGCGAGTTAGCTGCCAACTGTAACTCATCTATTCCTAAAAATATTCAAAGATTATATAAAGATAAAAAAAAACCTGAATTTGAATTGTCTGTTGAGATTGCAACTAAACAATGTTTAGATTTAATAAAAAATGGTTTTAAAAATTTACATTTCTACACTTTAAATCGAGCGGATCTTACAGGTAAAATTTGTTCTAATTTAACTAAGAAAAGAATGACGCAAAAACCTTACGATGCATTCTGGAGCTAGATATGAATAAAGAATTTTATTTAAAAAAACTTAACGAAAAGCAAAAAGAAGCAGTAGAAACTCTTAATGGGCCAGTTTTAGTTTTAGCTGGAGCAGGTACTGGAAAAACAAGAGTGCTAACAACAAGATTGGCTCATTTATTAAATAAAAAACTCGCAAAACCTTGGGAGATTCTTGCTGTTACATTTACAAATAAAGCGGCAAATGAAATGAAGGAAAGAGTGCAAAGTCTTTTAAAAATAGATATAGAAAGAATGTGGATAGGAACATTTCATTCATCTGGTTTAAAAATTTTAAGAAGACATGCGGAAATATGTTTTTTAAAAAAAGATTTTACAGTTATTGATACTGACGATCAAGAAAGATTAGTAAAGCAGATTCTGGAAGCAAACAAAATTGACATTAAGAAATATACACCTTCTAATGTGTTATGGATGATACAATGGTTTAAAGATAAAGCAATTTTTCCAGAAGACTCTAAAAATTACAAATTTAAATTTGGTAGATATCTTAATATAAGCAAGCTATACATAGAATATCAAAAAAGATTAAACACTTTAAATGCCGTAGATTTTGGAGATTTATTGTTATTACCTGTAAAGGTGTTTAAAAAAAATTTAGAAGTTTTAGAAAAATATCAAAATCAATTTAAATATATTCTAGTTGATGAATACCAAGACACTGATATATGCCAAGATACTTTCTTAAAACTCTTATGTAAGAAGCATAAAAATATTTGTTGTGTAGGAGATGATGACCAAGCAATTTATAGCTGGAGAGGTGCAGATGTAAAAAATATTCTTAATTTTCCTGATGTTTTTAAGGAAGCAAAAATTATTAGATTAGAACAAAATTATAGATCAACAGATCACATATTATCAGCAGCTAGTAAATTAATAGAAAATAACAAAGATAGATTGGGTAAAACTTTATGGACAGATTCACTTAAAGGAGAAAAATTAAAAGTTTCTTTTTTTGAAGATGGAAAAGATGAAGCAAAAAAAGTGTCTCTAGAAATTGAAAAATTAAAGCTAAAAAAAAGAAAATTGGATGAAATAGCAATTTTAGTTAGAGCTAGTTTCCAAACACGATTATTTGAAGATAGATTATTAAAAATTGGAATTCCTTATAGAGTTATAGGAGGTTTTAGATTCTATGAAAGATTAGAAATAAGAGATGCGATTGCATATTTTAGGATAGTACATAAAAATAATGATGACCTTGCTTTTGAAAGAGTTTTTAATACCCCAAAAAGAGGACTTGGAACTGTAGCCTTCCAAACATTGTTTAAATTTGCGAGAGATTCAAATATGACTTTAATAGATGCTTCTAAAAAAATTATAGAAACTGATGAGTTAACTTATAGTGCGAGAAATTCTATTAAAGAATTTATAGAGAATATAAACAAATGGAAAAGTAAAATTGGTAAAATTAATCATATTGAATTAGCAAAAATTATATTAGAGGAATCTGGGTATACTAAAATGTGGTTAAATGACAAATCCATAGATTCGCCAGGTAGATTAGAAAATTTAAAGGAACTAATAAGTGCGCTAAGGGATTTTTCAAATATGAATGAATTTTTAGAACACATATCTCTAGTAATGGAGAATGAGAGAAATTATAAATTTGACATGGTAAATATTATGACGATGCATGCAGCTAAGGGTTTAGAATTTGAAAATATATTTCTTGCAGGGTGGGATGAAGGATTATTTCCACATCAAAAATCTTTAGAAGAAAAGGGAAATAAAGCTTTAGAAGAAGAAAGAAGACTCGCATATGTTGGTATAACTAGAGGTAAGAACAACGTCTATATTTCATTTGCAAAAAGAAGATTTATTCATGGAACATGGAACTTTAGTCAACCATCAAGATTTTTATCAGAGTTGCCAAAAGAAAACATTGAGACTAATGAAGATTTTTTTGAAGAAAAAGAAAATTTCATAGTAGATCAGGATGAATATGAAAAAAGGATAAAAAATCCAAACCGACTGTTATTTAAAAATAAAAATTTGATAGAAGATAGAGATTCATATGAATCCGAATATAAATTCAAGATTGGAGATGAAATTTTCCACGATAAGTATGGTTATGGAACAATAAAATATATAGTAGATGGAAAATACGAAATAATTTTTGATAAATATAATGAAACAAAGATTGTTTTAGAGAATTTTATTAAACATGTGTAACTTTATAAATAAAAAAAATTTTGTCTAATAAGAAAAAAATAGAAAAAATAACAAATCTTTTAAAAAAAAAAGATTGCGATTATTATTTACTTCCTCGTACAGATAAATTTCAAAATGAATTTATTTCAGAGAAAGATGAAAGAGTAAAATGGCTTACAGGATTCTCTGGTTCATTTGCTTTTGTTATAATTTCACTAAACAAAAATTTTATATTTACGGATGGAAGATATATTGATCAAGCTAAAAAAGAAATAAATCAAAAAAATTTTAAAGTTTTAAATATTAGTAATACAAATCCAATTTTGTGGCTAAAAAACAAAATGAAATTAAAAGAAAAGATTCTTTTAGATAGCTGGTTATTTACTTCTAACAATCTTAATTATATCAAAAAAGTAATAAAGAAAAAAAAATGCGAGGTTATTCTAAATAAAGAAATATTGATTGATCAGATCTGGAAACCGAAACTTAGAAATATTGATGATAAAATTTTTATTAGAGATAAAAAACATTCGGGAATTTCTTTTGAAAGGAAAATAAAATATGTAAAAGAAATTTTTAAAAAGAAAAAAATTAGTAGTTTTTTTTTCTCATCCCCAGAATCTATTTCCTGGCTTTTAAATATTAGAGGTAATCAAATTAGATATACACCAGTAGTTTTGTCTTTTCTAATAATGAATTTAAATAATGAAAATTTTTTTTTAACGAAAAATAATATAAAGTTAAAAAAATACTTAGGATCTAATTTTAAAATTTTTAGTATTAATGATTTAAAAAAAATTTTAATTAATTTTTCTATAATAAATAAAGAAATTTTCTTGGATCCTAATAAAACCCCATGTTTTATTGAAAAATTTCTATTAGATCTTGGAGTAAGTGTAAAATATTTTGAGGATCCTTGTGTAAATTTAATGTTAGTAAAGAACCATGCAGAAATAAATGGGTCAAGAAATTGTCATGTAAGGGACGGAGTTTCTATTTGCAGATTTCTTTATTGGCTTAGTGAAAAAATTAAAAAAAAAGAAAAAATTACAGAGTTAAAAGCATCGGAAAAGTTATTTGATTTTAGAAAAAATAACAAATTTTTTTACGACCTTAGTTTTGAAACAATTTCAGGTTATGGTGCAAATGGGTCTATAATACATTATAGAGTTACAAAAAATACAAATAAGGTTTTAAAAAAAAACAATTTATACCTATTTGACTCTGGTGCTCAGTATTTGGATGGGACAACCGATGTCACAAGAACTATTAGTATAGGTAACAAACCTAGTTTAGAACATAAAGATTTGTTTACTAGAGTCCTTAAAGGAAATGTAGAGCTAAGTAGTAGTATTTTTTCTGAAAAAACTATGGGTAGGGCATTGGACAAAATAGCAAGAAAGTATTTAAAAAAAAAAAAATACGATTATCCTCATGGTACCGGACATGGAGTAGGAAATTTTCTTTCTGTTCATGAGGGGCCAATTTCAATTTCAAAAAATTCTAAAACAAAATTTAAAAGCGGAATGTTATTAACTAATGAACCAGGCTTTTATAAATCTAATAAATATGGAATAAGAATTGAAAATATATTGCTAGTGAAAAAAAAAAACAAACTTCTCTCTTTTGAAGTTTTAACTTTAGCGCCAATAGATATTAAATTAATTGATTATAAGTTATTGAATTTAAAGGATAAAATGTGGATAAATAATTATCATGATAATGTTTTCAATAAAATAAGTAAGTATTTAGATAAAAAAGAAACTATTTGGTTAAGGAATAAAACGTTACCAATTTAAACAATCAGCTTCTTCCATTCACTTTCATTTAAAACTTTAACTTTTAGATCTCTTGCCTTTTTTTCTTTTGAACCGGAATCTGTGCCAGCTATAACATAATCTGTGTTATTTGAAACAGAATTTGTGACTTTAGCTCCTAATTCTTCAGCCTTTGATTTAGCTTCACTTCTACTCATATTTTTTAATGTTCCAGTAAAAACAATTATTTTTTCAGATATTTTTGAATTAGATTTTGTAGAATATTTATAACTTTCAACATTATTAAGTGCATCGTTTAGTTTATTAACAATTTCAATTTTTTCTTTGTCAAAAAAATTTTTAATATCTTCGACTACATCAGGTCCAATCCCATCAATATTTAAATAACTTTCATAAACATTGTTTATATTTTTACTAAGGGATTTAATAGATTCAAACCAAGATTTAAAATTTTTAAAATGTTTAGATAATAGATTTGATGTTCTTTGTCCAACTTGAGGAATTCCTAAAGAGTATATAAATTTTTCTAGTGAAACCTTTTTTTTTAAATTAATTGCTTTTATAAGATTTGAATAAGATTTTTCTCCAAAACCTTCTTTATTAATTATATTATTTTTGTACTTATCTAAATAAAAAATATCATAGGGATATTTTATAAATCCTTCCTTCCAAAATTTTTTTAAATTTCTTCCACCAAGACCTTCTATGTTAAACGCATTTCTAGAAACAAAATATTCTAAAGATCCTATTTGTTGATCTTCGCAAATAGACCAACCACCTGTACACTTTACAGCCACTTCATTTTCTTTTCTGTCTGTTTTTGATTTACAACAAGGGCAAACATTTGGAATAACAAATTTTTTTGATTTTTCATTTCTTTTACTTTTATCTACAGATATTACTTGAGGTATTACATCTCCAGCTCTTTGAAGCTTTATCGTATCACCTATTCTTATATCCTTTCTATCAATTTCATCTTGGTTATGAAGTGAAACTCTTGAAACCTTTACACCTCCAATATAGACTGGTTCTAATTCGGCAACTGGAGTTAATATACCAGTTCTTCCTACTTGAACTTTTATATTTATTATTTTAGTTTCAGCTTTTTCTGCTGGAAATTTTCTTGCCACAGCCCATCTAGGAGCTCTTCCAACTAAACCTAATCTATTTTGTATTGATATGTCATTTATTTTATAAACAATCCCATCTATATCATAATTTAAATTATTCCTAATTTTTTCAATCTTTTCATAAAATAATTCTACATCATTAAAATTTTTACATATTTGATATAGATCATTTGTTGGAAATCCAAAAACTTTAATTAAATTTAAAAATTCACTTTGTTTTTTAAAGTTTATTTCTTTTGTTATTTCTCCATATGTGTATGCAAAAAAATTCAGTTTTCTTTCTTCAACTACATTTCTATCTAATTGTCTTAGTGAACCAGCTGCAGCATTCCTAGTATTAGCAAACAAACTGTCATTGCTCTTTTTTCTAATTTCATTTAAATTTAAAAAATCTTTTTTTTTCATATAAATTTCCCCTCTTATTTCAAATGTTTTAATATTTTTTAATTGCTCTATATTCTTTGGAATATCTTTTATTGTTTTAAGATTTAGTGTAACATCCTCACCTATTTGCCCATCACCTCTAGTTGCTCCAGATGCAAAATTGCCGTATTCATATTTTAATGAAATTGATAGTCCGTCAATTTTAGGTTCAGCTATTAACTCTATAAATTGATTTTTTGTATTTAAATATCTTGATACTTTTTCAACATATTTTTTTACTTCATCAAGATTTAAAGCATTTTCCAATGATAACATTGGAAGAATGTGCTTTATTTTAGAAAAACTTTGGTTTGGTTTATAACCTACCTTTTTTGTTGGCGAATCCTTGGTTTTTAGAAATGGAAATTCTAATTCTAAATCTTTAAGTTTTTGCCATAACTTGTCATATTCAATATCACTAATTTTAGGATTATTCTCACCATAATATAATTTATTATGTATAGTTATTTCTTTTTTAAGCTTTAGATATTTATTTTGAATTTCTTTAACATACTCTTTTTTTTTATCCTTTTTCTTCATTTTTTTTATATCCATATTTTTTGTATAAATTATAGCTTAGCTTATACCAATTACTATTTTTGAAATTATAGCTTAATACAGCAGTAGTTTTCTTTGCTTCTCCCAATATTCCTAAAGATAAATATGATTCAGTTAACCGATATAAAGCCTCTGGCGTTTGTGCTGTTGTATTATAATCATCGATAACAGCCTTGAATCTTTCTATTGCAGCTAAGTGCTTGTTCTTTTGTTGATAATATCTTCCGACATTCATCTCTTTTGCTGCTAACTGATCATTTGCTATTAATATCTTTTTTTTTGCGTCTTTAGCGTAAATACTATTAGGAAATTTTTTTATTAATTCCTCAAATATTTTTTTTGAATTTTGTGATGGATCTTGATCTAATGATACATTGCTAATTCTTTCAAAAAAGCATAGTCCTTTTAAATATAATGCATATGACATTAATTTATCTGCAGGATGAAGGTTTATAAATCTATCAATGGAAAAAACACTACTTTCATAGTCTTTATTTAAATAATATGCATAAGCAGCCATCAATTTACTTTTTTTAGCTAATTTAGAATAAGGGTGTTGTTTATCAACTTCTTCATATACTTCTGCTGCTAAAGTATAATTTTTTTGTTTTAAATATCTATCGGCATCCTGGAATAACAGCTCTGGTGGCTTTTCAACATATGTAACCACAGGTTGTGTTTCCAATCTCTTTTTTATTGAACCAACATTACAGCTAGCTAATAAAAAAATTAAAATTATAAATATAGGTAACTTCATTCTTTTTTAATTAAATAAACATTTAAATTAAAAAAATAACAAAAATTTAATAAAAAAAGTAAGTTTTTTTTTGTTTTAAGAAGCTATTTGGCTTGGTATTTGTATAGCAATAATATTATTTTCTTTTTTAATTACTTCAGACATATTAACTAGTGCAAATGAGGACTTATCTGAGAAAATTTTCTTTAAAAGCTTGTTATTTATAGAATGTCCAGATTTTATTCCTTCGAAATGCCCTAAAATTGAGTGGCCTGATAAATATAAATCGCCAATAGCGTCTAAAATTTTATGTCTAACAAATTCGTTCTTATATCTAAGACCAGACTTATTAAGTATTTTTTTTCCATTTAAGACTATGCAATTTTTCAAAGAAGCCCCTTTAGCAAAACCATTGTTTTTGAGATTATTAAATTCTTCAAAAAAACCAAAAGTTCTAGCAGCGGCAATTTCATTTTTATAATTATTATTATTAACAATTATAGAATACTTTTCTTTTTTTATGATCGGGTGCTTATAATCTAATTTGTATGAAACATCAAAATTATTATTTGAAGGCGAGATGGATGCTTCTGAAGATCCATTTTTAAAAGTAATTTTTTTTAGAATTTTAAGAAATTTTTTATCTTTATGTTGTGACACAATTCCGACTTTAGAAATTTTATCAAAATAAATTTTTGAACTGCCATCAAGTATAGGAATTTCAGGCCCAGAAACTTCTATTAACAAATTATCTATTTGTAAAGCTGAAATAGCTGACATTAAATGTTCAATTGTTGAGACAGATACGCCAAAACTATTTGATATAGTAGTAGAAAGCTTAGTATTTGTGACATTATTCCAGATTGCTTTTATAATATTTCTTTTTTTATTTACATCTTTTCTAACAAAAGTTATTCCTTTTCCATCGTCCGCAGGAAGTAATTTAACTTTTGATTTTAATCCTGTGTGTAGAGCCTTGCCTTGAAATGAAATTTCTTTTTTAATGGTTTTTTGTTTAATCAATGAGGACATACTTATAAATTAATTGCAGATATGTTTTTAGCAATTAACTGTTTGTTACAGTATGTAACTCAGAATATTAGTTTGATTGATTTCTTAAAAAAGAAGGGATCTCTAAATCTTCTTTTTCATCTTCTTTATTTTTTTGGACATCTTCCTTAGTTGGATTTTCATCTAGTCCAGGCATTTCCGATTGTATTTGAACTTTTTTTTCCTCATGTTTTTTAGAATCTAAATTAAGATCTTTGTCTTTAACTAACGTTTTCTCATCATTTTTTTCAACGACAGGTTCTACGCTTTTATTTGCTATTTCTACCTCTTTTTCTTCATTTTTATTTAAATTATCACTTTTATCGTCATTATTGACAATTTCTTCTTTATTTACCTCAAATTCATTAGTCATTGTAGGTTCTTCGATTATCTTATTATTTTCTTCTTTATCTTTTACTTCCAGATTTTCTTTTTCTAAAAAGTCTGACGGTGACTCAATATCATCTTTATTATTTTCTTCCCTTTTGCCTTTGTTGAAAATTTTAAAAGATGACACCTTCTTAATAAATTCCATAACAACATTGCTAGGTTTTACCTGCTGATTTTCTTGTTTAGTAGCATCAGTTTCTGTTCTGTTTAAATTAACTTCACTTGTAACATTATTTTCAACATTCTTTTTAATTTCTACTATTGGATTAGTAAAATCTTCTAAATCAGTTTGCTCAGCTAATTTAGGTTTATTTTCATTTACCACATCTTTTATTAAGTCGTTTTCTTTCATAACTTCGGATTTATTATTTGAATTAGGCAATTCAACAACATTTCCAATTCCGGTAGCAATTATTGAAACCCTCATCATTCCATCTAATTCTTTGTCTATTGAAGATCCAAAAATAATTCTGGCATTATCATCTATTTCTTGTTTAATTCTATCTGCAGCTTCAGTTATTTCCACTAAACTCATATCAGGGCCTCCAGAAACATTAAGCAATAATCCTTTAGTCCCTTCCAAAGAAACTCTATCTAATAATGGGTTTGAGATTGCTGATTCAGCTGCTTCAACAGCTCTTCTTTCTCCCGCAGCTTCTCCATGTCCAAATACAGCTCTTCCCATTTCTGACATCACCGCTCTTACATCAGCAAAATCAAGATTTATTAAACCAGGCTGCATAATTAAATCAGTTACGGATTTAACTCCTGCATGTAAAACTTGGTCACACATACTAAATGCATCTGATGCAGAAGTTTTTTCATCACACACAATGTACAAATTTTGATTTGGTATAATTATTATTGTATCAACAATATTTCTTAACTCCTCAATACCTTTTTCAGCATTATCCATTCTCAATTTTCCTTCAAAAGGAAAAGGTTTGGTTACCACGGCAACAGTTAAAATACCTTTTTCTTTACATGCTTTAGCTATTGTAGAAACAGCTCCAGTGCCTGTGCCTCCACCCATTCCAGCTGCAATAAATGCCATATGGGCACCATCAATATATTCACATATTTCATTATAGGATTCTTCTGCAGCAGATTTTCCAGTTGATGGATCAGAACCAGCTCCAAGTCCTCGGGTACTTTGTATGCCAAGTTGAATTTTTTGTTTTGCTTCACAAAATTCAAGAGATTGTGCGTCAGTGTTACAAGCTACAAATTCAACGCCTTTTAAACCAAATTTTATCATGCTGTTTATGGCATTACATCCACCTCCACCAACTCCCAATACAAGAATTCTAGGTTTTAATTTAGTTTTTGTTTCTGGTACTCCTAAATTTACTGACATAATTTTTTACCCTTTATAAAATGACTTGACTTAACACTAAATAATGTATATTTAATTAAATAATCCACTATATATAGTATAATATATCGATTCGTACGATAATTGCAATCTTTTTTTAAAAGAAACTTTCTTTTATCCATGACCCAAATTTTCTCCATAAAACACTATTTTCAATAAGATTATTTTTATAAAAATAACCATCTTCTTTTAAAATTTTATATTTTATTAATCCACAACAAACAGAGAATCCTGGTCCAGAAGTATTTTCGGCAAGACCTTTTATTTTTGTTGGTTTTCCTATTCTTACTTTCATTCCAAAAAAATCAGAAGTTAGATTTTTAAAACCTTTTAATTCTGATGATTTTCCAGTTAAAACTATATTGCTAGTAATGTTTCTTTCTAAAACTAATTTGCTGGTTTTTGATCTAATGCTCTCAAGAATTTCCTGAATTCTTGATAGGATAATATTGTTTAATTCTTTTTTGTAAACTTTATGAGTTTCAGTTGTTTCGTTATTACCAGTCAAAGGTACATCAATCAAATCATTTTCTTCATCTACATTAACGCTACTACCATGCAAAATTTTTAATCTTTCAGCAGTAGATATAGAGGTCGATAAACCTCTAGCAATATCTGATGAAATATTAAATCCACCTATATTAATTATATTTGCGTATACCAATTTATTTTTGTAAAAAGTTGCTATCGATGTGCATCCTGCTCCGATGTCTATTACTGTTGTTCCAATATATAAATCGTCTTTATTTAAACACCCTAATCCTGAAGCATATGGTGTTATAACAATATCACTAACTCTTATTTTTGATAATGACAGGCATTTAATAAAATTATTTATAGAATTATTATCCGCAGTTATTAGGTTAAAGCCCGCTACCAATTCTTTTCCCTTCATACCTATTGGTTTCTCTACATTTATATTTCTGTCAATGCTATATGAAGTTCTAATTTTATGTAAAAGTTGTCTATTTTCTCCATAATTTAAACTATCTATTTGTTTGTAATTATTCCTAATATCTTCATTTGTTACTTCGTTATTGTCTAGGGAAGTATTTAAATTTATAATCTGCGACTGTATTGTGCTTGAAGAAAAGTTCACAACAAATTCTTCCACAGTACTTCCAAACATTTTTTCTGCTGATTGGATAGACGCTCTTATAGAATTACAAGCTAATTCCATATCAGTAATTATACCAGATGAAACTCCACTAGATTGATGAAGCCCAATTCCTAGTATTTCAGGCTCTTTATCCTTTGAAATATTAACTATAAAACAAGAAATTTTATCTGTTCCAATATCTAATATTCCAATTCTCATTTTTTACCTTTAAGAGCAATTTGCTCTGAATTTGTTTTTATAAAAATTTTTTTTTCAAAAAATCTTAAATCAACCATTTCTAAATTTTTTATATCTTTAAATTTATTTATTTTTAACAAAGCTTCTTTGATATTTTTATTAGGAAGTTTAAATAAAATATTATCAACAACTACATTAAACCTATTGTCAGGAAG
Source organism: Alphaproteobacteria bacterium MarineAlpha6_Bin4 (assembly GCA_002937775.1). Lineage (GTDB taxonomy): Bacteria > Pseudomonadota > Alphaproteobacteria > CAYOOR01. Next base: position 14,888 of record PTKO01000001.1, read on the forward strand.
AATGGTAATTTTTGAAATATGATTAGAAATTTCATTATTTTCTACAAGGAAATTTTTAGCTTTATCTATATTTTCTAATGAAAACTCACCTTCCAATTGAACTAATTCATACGCATCTGGGTTGTTTATTTCATGAATAATTTTTCCTTTATCACTAATAAGAAAATTTTCATTTTTTTTGTTAAATATTGCAAATTCCTTATGCTCTTCAATGCGTATTGCTAAATGATTAGGATAAATTTTTCTAATAGAGACTAAATCTATCCAATTTAAATCTTCTAAAGATGCTTTGATACCAACGGTATCAAAATTTATTATATTTTTTGTTTTATTTAAATTTGTAGTGACCAGACCCTTTATTGAATTTAAGTTAGATTTGGATCTTCCTTCTAATGTGATTTTCTTAATTTCGAAGAAATTATCATAATTATTAAAAATTTTTTTATATACAAAATCCTTATTTTCAGTTTTTTTAAAATTTTCAAAGTTTACATTTTCTTTTAAAAAAAGAATAAGAAATATACTTATAGAAACTAAAAATAAAATAGAAATTTTTGACAAACTTTTATATTTAATAAAACTAGACATTTTACTTGATTTCCCATACTATACCATAATATCCCATATAATACCAAATACTTTTTTTAATATTTTTATAAAGAAATAAAGTGTTTTTATCGCAATATACGTACAAAATTGACAACAAAAGCAGAATTTCTGTACCAGCAGACTTTCGTTTAAGCATAAATACAAAGTTTTTTAACGGAATTATTGTATTTAGATCATATAAATTTCAAGCTATAGAGTGCCTTGATTTTGAGAAAATGAAAAAAATCGCTGATAGCTTAGATAATTTAGACTTTTTTTCAGAAAGCAAGAATGACATAACTACATCTGTTTTATCTGATTCATATAAATTAACGTTTGATGGGGAAGGTAGAATTTGTCTACCAAATGAATTACTAAAATTTGCAAATATTAAAAATCAGGCAACTTTTGTAGGAAGAGGTTCTAGTTTTCAAATTTGGAACCCAAATACTTTTAAAAGTTATTTACAAAAAGCTAGGAGTAATATTAAAAAAAAAAAGTTATCTTTAATTATAAACAATACAAACAATAATGATAAAAAGTAGTTTTAATTTTTTGCATAAATCTGTTCTATTAAATGAAACTTTAAGCCTATTACCAAATGAAGATAATTCAATTTTTATAGACGGAACATTTGGAGATGGAGGGCATACAAAGGCAATTTTAGATAGAAATAAAACTTGTAAAGTTTATGCAATTGATAGGGACCCAAAAGTTAAAAAAAATGTCAAAGTTTTTCAAGAAAAATATAAAAAAAGATTTAAATTTATTTTGGGTAAAATAAGCGATTTAGAAAAAATTGCTGTTAACGAGAATCTTAAAAATAAAATTAGTGGCATATTATTTGATCTTGGTGTTTCAACAAGACAATTAAAAGATTTTAAAAGAGGTTTTTCATTTCAAAAAGATGGTCCTTTAGATATGAGAATGGGAAATAATGGAATTACAGCTTCAGAATTTCTAAATAGTCAGAATGAAAAAGAAATATCAGATATTATTTTTAAATATGGAGAAGAAAGATCTTCTAGGAATATTGCAAAAGCAATAACAAATTATAAAAAAAAAAAAAGAATTAAAAATACTATTGAATTAGTTAACATAATTAAATCAGTAAAAAAAGTACCTAAAAAAAAATCTATTCATCCTGCAACCAAAACTTTTCAAGCAATAAGAATTTATGTTAATAATGAAATTGAAGAACTAAAAATTGGCTTGGTCTCAGCTATTAATGTTTTAAAAAAAAAGGGAAGAATAGCAATAATATCATTTCATTCTTTAGAAGATAGAGTTGTAAAAAACTTCTTAAATAAGAATTCTGGAAAAATTTATAATAAATCTAGATATTTTCCTCAATTAGAACCAAATAATATAAATGAAAGCTTAAAAATTATTACAAAGAAAGTAATAAAACCTATGAAAAAAGAGATTTTATATAATTATTACTCTAGATCAGCAAAATTGAGGGTTGCAGAAAAAAAATGATTTTAAGGCACAAAAAAACTCAAATGCTTTTTTTTATAGTTATTTTATTTTGTTTATTTTTAATTTCTTTATTTAGTTTAAGAAACAATGTTAAAGATTTAAACAAAGAATTTTCTAAAGTTAGTAGAGATATTAGTAAAGAACAAAATTTAATTAAAATTCTTAAATCTGACTTTACAAAATTATCAAAATTAGACCGAATAAAAAATATTGTTAAAGAAAAATTAGGATTAGAAAAAACTAGTAGTAGCCAAATAAAAAAATTATCAGATTTTAATTAATATTATATGATATATAACAAAGATAATTTAAAGCTGTTTGGAGATTTTAAAGAAAGAGTTATAAAAGCAAAACAAAGATTCTCACTTATATTGTTTTTTTTATTTTTTGGATATTTTTTAATTACTTTGAAAATAATTGATATATCTATAAATAATAAAATTGAATTATCAGGTAATATCAAAAAAAATGAAACGCCGTTAATATGTAGGGCTGATATAATAGATAGAAATGGCGATTTGCTTGCCACCTCCTTTTTAGTAGATGACCTCGCAGTTAATCCTTTAAAAATAGAAAAAAAACAAAAAGAAATTATTGCAAAAAAAATTTCAAAAACATTATCTGACTTAAAATATGAAGATATTCTGAAAAAGCTTAATTCAAAAAAAAGCTTTGCATATTTGAAAAGATCAATTGAACCTAAAAAATACGAAGAAGTTATGAGAATAGGAGAACCTAATATTTTTAAAGTGAAAAGATGTGGAAGAGAATATCTTCATGAGCAACATGCTTCACATATTCTTGGAGCTGTGAATATTGATAACAACGGTATAAAAGGTGTGGAAAAAAAATTTGATGAAATTTTAAAAGATAAGAAATTTGCAAAAAACAGCAAACTTCAATTATCAATTGATATAAATTTACAAAAGAGCTTAGACGAGCATCTAGGTTCTACAATTAGCAAGCACAGCGCAGATAGTGGAGCTGGAATAATATTAGATGTAAAAACATCTGAAATTTTAGCAATGAATTCTTTCCCTCAATTTAATCCAAATGAAATAGATAAAATGAACAAAGAAGCTGAATTTAATAACGCTACTCATGGAGTTTTTGAACTAGGTTCATTATTTAAATCGTTATCAGGAGCAATCGCATTAGATACAAAAATTTTAACAGAAGAAACTATTTATGATGCAAGAAAACCTATAAAAGAAGGCAAGTTCACAATTCATGATTACAAACCAAAAAAAAGAAAACTTAAATTTTCAGAATGCGTATTATATTCTTCTAATATATGCTTTGCTCAAGTAGGCACTGATATTGGTAAAAAAAATATGAAAAAATATTTTGAAAGAATGAAATTGACAACTAAACCAGAAATTGAATTGCCAGAAGTAGGAGAACCAATTGTGCCAACTGTTTGGAGAAAAACAGACTTAATGGCTATGTCATATGGCCATACAATTGCTGTATCACCATTACAATTCGTAAATGCTTTTAATTCAATAATAAATGATGGAAAGTTTAGATATTCTACACTAATAAAAAAAGAAAATTATGAGAATGATAATCCAACCAATGTAATAAACCAAGATACTTCAAAAAAAATAAGAAAATTATTAAGGGACGTTGTAGGTAATAAAGAAGGGTCAGGAAAAAACGCAAATATTGAAGGCTATTCTATTGGTGGAAAAACAGGGACGGCAATTAAAAACAAAAAAGATCGTTCAGGTTATAAAGATGAAAATAGAACTAGTTTTGTTGGGTTTTTCCCTAGTTATGATCCAAAATATATAGTATTTATTATGGTAGATAATCCTAAAAGAATAAAAGAAAATTTTTATTATGCTACAGCTGGATGGGTTGCAGCTCCAACAGTAAAAGAAATAATTAATGAAATGATACCTAAGCTAAGAATTGAGTCAGAAAAAAAAGAAAAAGAAAATTATTTAACATTAAGAACTAGGTAATAAATTGTTACTTTCTAATGTCTTAAAGAATTTAAAAGAAAAAAAAGTATTAAATTTAAAAAAATTTAATCCTGATATAAAAGGGATTGGATGTAACTCAAAAAAAATTTTAAAAAACTTTATTTTTGTTGCTATAAAAGGACAAAAAGATGATGGACATAAATTTATTTCCGAAGCTATCGAAAAAGGTGCAAATTTAATCGTTTTTGAAAAAAAAGAATTAAAAAAAAAATTTCAAAAAAAGACTAATTTTATTTATACAAAAAATTCAAAACTTTTTTTATCAAAAATAGCCGCTAACTTTTATTTAAATCAACCTAATTATATTTCCGCTGTAACTGGAACAAACGGTAAAACTTCCGTGGTTTATATTGCAAATGAAATATGGAAAAATTGCAAAATAAAGTCTGCGTGTTTAGGAACTTTAGGTTTAATTAAAAATAAAGAAAAAATAGTATCAGGGTTAACTACAGAAAACAGCATTGAAATTCATAAGACGTTATCTTTATTAAGTAAGCAAAAGATTAACAAAGTATCTTTAGAAGCTTCTAGCCACGGGTTACATCAGCATAGATTAGATAGTTTAAAGTTAGGAGTAGCAGCTTTTACAAATATTTCCCAAGATCATTTTGACTATCATAAAAATTTTAAAAATTATTTTAAGGCAAAAATGAGAATATTTTCAGAAATTCTAAAAAAAAATGGAATTGCAATAATTAATTCTGATTTACCTGAATCAAAAAAAATAATTAATTTATGTAAGAAAAAAAAGAAAAAAATTTTTACATATGGTTACAACTCAAGTGACTTAAAACTTATAACTTATTACAAAAAAAATAATAACCAAAAAATTATTATAAAATACAAAAATAAAATTCTAAATTATGAAATACCGTTATTAGGAGATTTTCAAGTTTATAACAGTCTTTGTGCAATTTCTTTGGTTATTTTTTCCGGCGTACCAATTATCAAGTTATTAAAAGTTATGAAAAAAATAAAAAACATTCCAGGTAGATTAGAAAAAATAAAAATTCCACATAAAATAAAAAAAAATATTTCAGTTTTTGTTGATTATGCTCATACTCCTAATGCACTGAAAGAGTCTTTAAAAATTTTAAAAAAAGATTCAAATTTGTTATCAGTTGTTTTTGGATGTGGCGGAGATAGAGATAAAAAAAAAAGAGCATTAATGGGTAAAATAGCCAGCGCTTTTGCTGATAAAATATATATCACTGATGATAATCCAAGATTTGAATCTCCAAAAAAAATTAGAAAAGAAATTATTTCTGGTTGCCCATCAGGAATTGAAATAAAAAATCGATATTTAGCTATTAAAAAAGCTATTAAAAATAGTAAAGAAGGAGAATATATACTAATTGCTGGAAAAGGACATGAAAATTATCAAATAATTGGAAAAAAAATTTATAAATACTCAGATAAAGGATCTGTTTTAGAAATATTAAAAAAAATATGAAACAAAGAACTTGGTCACAAAGTCAAATTGAAAAGTCTCTTAAAATAAGACATAAAATTATTAGACCAATTAATGGTATTTCAATAAATAGTAAAACTACAAAAAAAAATAATCTTTTTTTACCATTAAAAGGAAAAAATTACGATGGACATGAATTTATTTCCGAAGCTTTCAAAAAAGGTGCTAGCTTATCTTTAGCAAATATAAATGGATATCAAAAATTTAAACTAAAAAAATTTAAAAAAAAGATAGTTTTGGTAAAAAATGTAGTTTCTTCTTTACATAAACTTGCAATTTATTCAAGAAAAGAAATAAATGGGAACGTTGTTGCAATCACAGGAAGTGTAGGAAAAACAAGTGTTAAAGAAGCGCTTTCTTTTATATTAAAAAAAAATAATAAAATTCAATCATCAATTGGGAATTTTAATAATTTAATTGGTATGCCAATTAATTTAGCTAATTTTAATAATATTTCTGATATTAATATATTAGAATTAGGAATGAATCAAAAAGGCGAAATAAAAAAAATGTCAAATATTTGCAAACCTAATATTTCGCTAATAACAAAGATTTCAAATGCGCATATAGGAAATTTTAATTCATTGAAAGATATAGCAAGGGCAAAGTCAGAAATTTTTTATGGCATGGATAATTCTGGCATAGCTATTATTAATCAAAATGATCCTTATTATTCGTATTTAATAAAAATATTAAAAAGTTTAAAAATAAAAAAAGTTATAACTTTTGGAACTTCAAAAGGTTGCGACGTCAAATTAATAAAATCTGATTATAAAAATAAAAGTTCTTGCAAGGTATTTATAGATGTTTTGGGTAAAAAGATTGATTATTATTTAAATAATTTAGGGGATCATTGGATTGAAAATTCTTTAGCAATCGCATCAACTATTGCAGCATTAAATAAAGATTTAGGAACATATATAAAAAAAATATCTCAATTTAACGCTATAAAAGGTAGGGGGGAAATAATAAATATTAAGTATAAAAATAAAAAAATTACATTAATAGATGACACATATAATTCAAGTCCTGAATCTTTAAAAGCATCAATTACTCATCTTAGTCGTTTAGGAAAAAAAAGAAAAAAAATATGCGTACTTGGAGATATGTTCGAACTAGGTAAATTATCAAAAAAATTTCATTTAAAAATTAAAAAAATTTTAAAAGATAATAAAATTTCTAATGTTTATACTATAGGAAACGAAATGAAAAATTTATTTAATTCTCTACCTAAATCTTATGAAGCTAAACATTCTGATAATTTACAAGATTTATATTTAAATTTAAAAGAAAATATAAAAAAAGATGATATTATTTTATTTAAAGCATCAAGAGCAATAAATTTAGACAAAATTATTAAAAGGCTTTGTTAACTTAATATGTTTTATTACTTATCTTCATTATTTGTTCAGGATTTTACTTTTTTAAATATTTTTAAATATTTAACATTTAGATCTGGAGGAGCATTACTAACTAGCCTAATTTTTAGCTTTTTATTTGCCCCATCTATAATTAGTTGGTTAAAAAAGAACCAAAGTCGTAAAAAAACTGTAAGGGAGGATTTACCTAATAAACACTTAATTAAAAAAAGAGGAACACCGACAATGGGTGGTATTTTAATTTTAATATCATTCGTATTAAGTACTTTACTTTGGGCAGATACAAGCAATTATTTTATTTGGCTTGTCTTATCAGTTACTTTTGGTTTTGGAGCAATTGGTTTTATAGACGATTATTTTAAATTAACTTCAAAAGATAAAAAAGGACTTAAAGCCGGAACAAAGTTAATTTTTCAATTTTTAATTACTTCTATAATGCTATTTTTTTTATACAATCTATTTGAATATCAATTTATTAATACATTAGCTTTTCCTTTTTTTAAAAATTATTTGTTTGATCTAGGAGTCTTATTTCCAATTTTTGCATTTTTGGTAATTATAGGAACATCTAACGGTGTAAATCTTACTGATGGCCTAGATGGATTAGCAATAGTTCCTGTAATTATAACCGCCACTTGTTTAGCATTAATAGCTTATTTAGCTGGACACAAAATTTTTTCAGAATATTTAAATTTATTTTATATTTCTGGTGCAGGAGAACTAGCAGTATTAAGTTCATCTTTAGTTGGAGCATGTTTAGGATTTTTATGGTTTAATGCCCATCCAGCAAAAATTTTTATGGGCGATACTGGTTCTTTATCAATTGGAGCAGCCTTAGGATCTATAAGTATAATAATTAAACATGAAATTGTATTATTTATAATAGGTTTCTTATTTGTAATTGAAACAATGTCAGTAATTCTACAAGTTTCATCATTTAAGCTTTTTGGAAAGAGACTATTTTTAATGAGCCCATTACATCACCACTTTGAAAAAAAAGGATGGCATGAAAATACAATAGTTATTAGATTCTGGATTTTATCTATTATTTTTGCACTAATTGGATTAGCTACTCTTAAAGTTAGATAAAAAAAAATAATGAATTTTTTTTTAAATAAAAAAGTGGGAGTCTTAGGATTAAGCAGAACAGGAAAAAGTTTAATAAATTTTTTAACTAAAAATGGTTTTACGGTTTTTATATGGGATGATAAAAAAGAAACTTTATTAAAAGAAAAAAAAAAAAGACCAAATACAAAAATATTAAATATTAGTAATTTAAAACAAATGTCTTTTATATTAACATCTCCTGGAGTTCCTTCTTCAGGGGAAAAAAAACATTTTATTTTAAAAAAAACAGAAAAAAGAAAGATTGAAATACTTAATGATATTGAATTATTTTTCAGATTTAATCCAGAAAGCAATTATATCGGAGTTACTGGAACAAATGGCAAATCAACCACTGTTACTTTACTAAACCATATATTAAAGAAACTAAACATTAAAAATACTCTTAGTGGAAATATAGGTAAACCAATTTTTAATTTAAGAAAACCTGATAAAAATAATATTTTAGAAATTTCATCTTTCCAACTGGAAAAAATGAAATTAACAAAATTACATATTGGAGTATTGTTAAATATTTCGAAAGATCATATAGACAGACATGAAAATTTAAAAAAATATTCATTTATAAAGTCAAAAATTTTCAATAACCAATCTAGAGAAGATTACTCCATTATTGGAATTGATGATGAAGCTACTTGTTGTTTAGCAAAAAAACTAAAAAAAAAGTTGAGTTCAAAAATTATAACTATATCGGGTAAAAATAATAAAGCAGATATCTTTGTTAAAAATAAAAAATTAATAATAAATTTTAATTATGAAAATAAAAAAATTTTTAAGATAATTGACATAAAAAAATTTAAAAATCTTATAGGTGAACACAATTATCAAAATATTGCAGCTGTTTACGCAATACTTTTATCAATGAAAATATTTAATTGGAAAAAAATAGAAGAATCTATTAAATCATTTGAAGGGCTACCACATCGTCTTCAAAATGTAAGGTTAATTAAAAAAATAACATTTATTAACGATAGTAAAGCAACCAATGTTAATGCTACAAGCCATGCTTTAAAAAGTTTTAATAATATTTATTGGATATTAGGCGGGCGAGCTAAAGAAAAGAAGCTTCAAGAACTAAGAAAACATTTTTTTAGAATTAAACATGTTTTTTTAATAGGAGAAACAAAGTTTATATATGAAAAATATTTAAAGAATTATTTAAATTGTTCTGTTGTTAAAAATTTAAAAGAAGCAACAAAGTTGTCTTATAATTTTGCAAGAAAAGAAAAAAGAAATTCTTCTGTAGTTTTATTTTCACCTGCATGCTCATCTTTAGATGAATGGAAGGATTTTGAAGAGAGAGGAAATGCATTTGTTAAGTTTGTAAAAGATATAAAAAAATAATGGAAAATGAAAAGTTAAACATATTCCTATATAATTGGTGGAGAAGTATAGACAGAAGCATTTTTATAACTACAATTTTTTTATTACTTATAGGCTGCATAATTTCTTTTGGAGCAACGCCATCTATAGCAACTAAATATAATTTAGAACCAAACTATTTTGTAAAAAAACATTTTATTTTTGCACCTTTTACTTTATTTTTTATTTTTTTTGTTTCTTTATTTTCAAAATTAGGAATAAAGCGACTATTTTTACTTACATTTTTAATATCAATTTTTTTTATTTTTTACTCTTTTTTAATTGGAATAGAAAATAAAGGATCAATAAGATGGGTCTCTTTCTTTGGTTATAGCTTTCAACCTTCAGAATTTCTTAAAGTATCATTTATTATCATATGTGCATGGATATTTTCTTCAAAAAATTATTTTAAAATAGTTAACAACCAAATTATTTCTTTTTTTTTATATTTATTTATATCTAGCTTGATTCTAAGCCAGCCCGACTTTTCAATGTTTGTAATAATTTCTATCGTATATTTCAGCCAATTATTTATCTCGGGATTAAAATGGAAATGGGTTTTGTCATTTATTTTATTTTTTTCTTTTATTTTTTTAGCTGCTTATTTTTTTATGAGTAATGTAAAAAATCGTATTGATAATTTTTTATTTTCTACTGGAGACAATTATCAAATATCAAAATCAATAGATGCAATAAAAGAAGGTGGATTAATTGGAAAAGGGCCTGGTTTAGGAACTGTTAAAGAAAACCTTCCAGATTCTCATACTGATTTTATATTTTCCGTTATTGCCGAAGAGTTTGGTCTTATTACTTGCTTGTTTATAATAAGTGTTTTTGCATATCTTATTTTTAAAATTTTTAAAAGAATAAAAGGTGAGAATTATCTTTTTGTTATTATATGTGTTTCAGGATTAGCGATACAATTAGGATCGCAGATATTTATAAATATAGGATCAACTATAGGATTTATACCTACTACAGGAACCACTCTTCCATTTATTAGTTATGGAGGTTCTTCAATGATTTCAACGGCATTAAATTTAGGTGTGATTCTAGCTCTAACTAGAGTAAATTATAAAGATAATATGTCACCAAATGAAAAAGAATTCTAAGATAGCAATAGTCGCTGGCGGTACTGGCGGTCATTTATTTCCAGCAATTTCTTTATTAGAACAATTAATTTCAGAAAAAAAGAAAATAATTTTTTTATCTGACATAAGGGTAAAAAAAATAATTGATCAAAATAAGAAATTTTACAAGAATAAAAATGTATTTTTCTATAGCTTGGACATTTCAAGAAATATAATAAATTTTTTTAATTTATTTTATAATCTTTATAAAATTTTTAATATTTTTAGAAAAGAAAATCCAAAGATAGTTATTGGGTTTGGAGGATACACTTCAGTACCAGTATTATTAATTTCAAAAATATTATTCAAACCAATCATACTTCATGAATCAAATATAATTATGGGTGTAGCAAATAAATTATTTTATTTTTTTTCAAAAAAAATAATTTTTGGATGGGGTGACCAAAAAAGAATAAAAAATAAAAAGGCTTTTTATATAAGAAATCCTGTAAGAAAAAAAATTTTAATGTTAAGAAAAAAAGTAAATTTTAATTTTAATAAAAAAAAAATTATTATTTTAGTTGTTGGCGGAAGCCAAGGTGCGGCAATTTTTGATAAAATAATACCAGAGGCAATAAATTCATTACCTTACGATATAAAAAAAAAAATTAAGATTTATCACCAATGTTCCAAATTAAATTTTATCAAAGTTAAAAAAATTTATAAAAAATATAATATTAAAAATATTTGCAAAACTTTTTTTGATAATTTGCCAGAAATTATGTTTGAATCTCAATTAGTTATTTCAAGATCTGGATCTTCTACTTTATCTGAGATTACAACGTTAGGCAAACCTGCCATATTAATTCCTTATAAATTTGCAAAAAATAATCATCAAGAAAAGAATGCAAATTGGTTAGTAAAAAAAGGTGGTGCTAAAATGTTTTTAGAAAATGATTTAACAAAAGTAAAACTAAAACAAGAAATTATATCTATTATAAAAAACAAAGAAAAATTAAAAAAAATGTCAAAAAATTCGTTTTCTATTGGAGATGACAATTCTTTATTAAAATTATCAAGAGTAGTTTCGTAGAAAAGTAATGAAAATTTTAGAAAAAAATATAAAAAATAAAATACATTTCGTTGGCATTGGTGGAATCGGGATGTCAGGTATTGCAGAAGTGTTATTTTCCCAAGGTTATAAAATACAAGGGAGTGATTTAACAAATAATGCTAATACTAAAAGACTTAAAAAAAAGGGAATTAAAATTTTTAAAGGACATTCATCAAAAAATTTAAAAGATATAAATATTTTAGTTATATCATCAGCTATAAAAAAAAATAATTCAGAATTAAAATTTGCTAAGAAAAATAAAATTCCTGTATATAAAAGATCTGATATTTTGGCTGCATTAATTAAATATAATGAAGCTATAGCTGTTTCAGGAAGTCATGGAAAAACAACAACAACTTCTTTGATATCATCGGTTTTAGAAAATGCAAAATTTGACCCGACAACTATAATTGGAGGAATAGTTAATCAATATAAAAGTACTGCCAGAATTGGAAAGAGCAATTGGATGGTAGTTGAAGCTGATGAATCAGATGGAAGTTTAGTAGATTTATTTCCTAAAATCGCAGTACTTACAAACATAAATAAAGAGCATATGGATTTTTATAAAAGTTATTCAAATTTAAAAAAATATTTTTTTTATTTTATAAATAATATTCCATTTGATGGTGTTGCAATATATTGTAATGACAATTTTGATTTAAAGAAAATATTATTAAAAAGTAAAAAGAAAAATAAAATTAGTTATGGATTAGATAAAGATAGCGACGTAAGAGCGACAGATATTTTAATTAATGAAAATGGATCATTTTTTAACATAAGTATAAAAAAAACAAACTTATTGAAAAAAGAGAAAATTAATAATATTCAGTTAAATGTTTTAGGAAAACATAATATCCAAAATTCGCTTGCTGCAGTAACTGTCGCAAAAATATTAAACATAAGTACACCAAAAATTAAAAATGCTTTTAAAAAATTTAAGGGAGTAAAAAGAAGATTTACTTTAGTTTCAAATTTTAAAGGAATTAAAATTATTGATGATTATGCTCATCATCCAGAAGAAATAAAAGCTACTTTGGAACTAGCAAGAAATCTAAAACCAAATAAAATCATTGTTATATTCGAACCTCATAGATATTCGAGATTTAAAAATTTATATTATGATTTTAAAAAAGTTTTAAAAAACTGCGATTTATTATATGTAGCTAACGTATACTCTGCAGGAGAGAAAAAAATTAAAAGTATTTCTAAAGATAAATTTGTGGATGAAATGAATAAATTTAAGAAAAATTTTGCTAAATCATTAAATAATATCAACTATTTACCTAAAATTATATTAAATGAAGCAAATAAAGGGGACATTGTGATTTTTATTGGAGCAGGTGATATATCAAAATGGGTAAATGACTTACCAAATAAATTAAAAAAAATTAAATGAAATATTTCTCAAAATCAAAGGGCGTTGTTAAATTAAATTTTCCCATGTCAAAGTTAACTTGGTTTCAGACAGGTGGTAAAGCACAAGTGTTATTTATTCCTGAGAACCGTTTAGATTTACATTTATTTTTAAAGAGTTTTAAAGAAAAAAAACTAATAAATATAATCGGCGGATGTTCAAATTTACTAGTTAGAGACGGAGGGGTTAAAGGAGTTATAGTTAAGCTGGGTTCAGGATTTGATTTTATCAATTTTGAAAGTGACCATATTATTTGTGGTGCTTCAGTAAAAAATATAAATTTGTCAAACAAAATGGCAAAGAAAAGTATAAGGGGATTTGAATTTTTATCTACAATACCTGGGACAATAGGAGGTAGTATTTTTATGAATTCAGGATGTTTTGGAAGTGAAATAAAGAATTTAATTAAATCCGTAATAGTTATGAACAAAAATGGCGACTTAAAAGAATTAGAAAAAGAACAAATTAATTTTAAATATAGATCATCGGGAATAAATAAGAACTATTTTATTATCGCAGCAAAATTAAAAAAAAATAAAGGAAGTAAAATAGCTATAAAAAAAAAAATAAAAAAGTATGTTAATTTGAGAAAAAAGACCCAACCCAATAAAGTTTTAACTGGCGGAAGCACATTTACTAATCCAGAAAGAAAAAAAGCTTGGAAACTTATAAAAGATTCTGGTTGTGAAAATATGATTGTAGGTGGAGCAAAGATTTCTGATAAACATTGTAATTTTTTAGTAAACACTGGTCATGCTAACTCAAAGGATTTAGAAAATTTAGGAAATAAAATAAGATCAAAAGTTTTTAAAGAAACTGGTGAAAAGCTAAATTGGGAAATAAAAAGAATAGGAATTAGATAGTGAAAAAAAAAAAAATTGTAGTTTTATTAGGAGGAGTCTCAGCAGAGAAAAATGTTTCTTTGAAAACTGGAAAATATGTTTCTAAGTCATTAAAAAAACAAGGGTACCAAGTAAAAGAAATTAAAGTAACATCAAATAAAAATAATTTAATTAAAAGTTTAAAAGAATTTGAGCCAGACTTTGTCTTTAATGCACTACATGGATATTTCGGAGAAGATGGAAAAGTTCAAAAAATATTAGATAAATTAAAATTAAAATATTCTCATTCAAATTCCAAATCATCTGAGATAGCTATGGATAAAAAAAAAACAAAATTAATTTTTAATAAAATTGGGGTTCCTTACCCTAAAGATATATTAGTAAACTCTAATAGTTTTAATAAAAAGTTAAGGAAATTGAAGTTTAAATACCCATTAGTCATAAAGCCTGTTAATGAAGGGTCTAGTTTAGGAGTAAAAATTTGTAAGAGTATAAATGAGTTAAAAAAATACAAATTAAAAAAAAAAATAAATTATATGATTGAGGAATTTATTCCTGGACGTGAACTTACAGTAGGTATTTTAAATAATAAGGCATTAGACATTATTGAGCTTAAGACAAAAAAAAATTTTTATGATTATAAATCAAAATATACTAAGGGTATGACAAAATATATTATTCCAGCATCTATTCCAAAAAATATAGAAAATAAATGTAAAAAATATACTGAAAAAATTCATAAATTTTTAAAATGTAAAGGTGTAACTAGAACTGATTTTAGATTTGATCAAAATAAAACTTTAGGTAAAGATTTGTATGTTTTAGAAATTAATACACAACCTGGAATGACCCCATTATCTCTTGTTCCTAAAATGGCAAAATACAAAGGAGTATCTTTTGACAAATTAATTGAAAATATTATTGGGGAAGATTAAAAAAAAACCAGATAGTAATAAGCCGGGTTCTGTACTTAAAAATAAAACTTCGAATCTTTTATTTATTAAGCGATGACTATTAATCTAGGATAATTGTTACCAATTATCTCAAGCAACTTACCCTGGTGAAAATGTGAAAACTCATTTTAACGCACACCTCTTTTTAGTTTTGCTCCTGATGGGGTTTACCATGCCTTATTTGTTACCAAATAAGCGGTATGCTCTTACCATACCTTTTCACCCTTACCATAAAATTCATGGCGGTTTATTTTCTGTTGCACTTTCCCTAGAGTTACCTCTGGCGGATGTTATCCGTCATCATGTTTCCAAGGAGCCCGGACTTTCCTCTCAATACGCGAGCAGTCACCTAACTATCTGGTAAATATATAATTAGTACTTTTTTTTAAATTGTTCAAGTTAAAACAAGAAATTATCTAAATATCTTCTTTATAGGCTCCCATTTAAATTTATCACCCGGATCTAACTTTCTTTCAGGAGATATGTCAGAGTGCCCCAAAACCCAATCTTCTTTAATATCATATTTACTTTTTAATTCTTTACACAAAGAAATAAGAGAATCCATTTGTTCTTTTGAAAAAGGAATGTAGCCAAATTCATGACCAGGATTTTCGAGCTCAATTCCAATTGAGACATTGTTTAAATTATCAACACCTTTCCAATGAGAAACTCCTGCATGCCAAGCTCTATTTTTTTCATCGACTAAATTTATAATTTTTCCATCTCTTCCGATTAAATAATGAGAAGAAACTTTAGAAGCTTTATCACATAATCTTTTAAATGCATCTTCGAAAGTTTTCATTCCAGTATAATGTATAATAATAGAATAAATTTTTGCATCTTTAGGTCTTTTGTCAAAATTAGGGGATTTTTTTTGGATAATTTTTATATTCATTAAATTAATTTTGGATTATTTTTTTTTAATCATATTTTTTGGATCCAAAATCTTATCTAAATTTAATTTTTTATCTAATTTTAGTTCTCTTGCAGCTTCTTTTAAAGAAATATTTTTTTTGTATGCAAGTTTTGCTACTTTTGCAGACTCATCATATCCAATGTAGGGGTTTAAAGCAGTAACTAGCATCAAAGAATTTTCTAAATTTTTATTTATAATTTCTTTATTTGGTTTAATTCCACTTAAACAATTTTTTGTAAAACTAGATATAGATTCTGATAGTAAATTAATACTTTGTAATAAATTAAATATTATAACAGGTTTAAAAACATTTAATTCTAAATGACCACTAGCAGCAGATATAGAAATGGTTAAATTATTACCCATTACTTGACTAGATACCATTGTTAGTGCTTCAGCTTGTGTAGGATTTACTTTTCCAGGCATTATAGAAGATCCAGGTTCATTTTCTGGTATTTTTATTTCCCCAATACCACTTCTTGGACCAGAAGATAAGAATTTTATATCATTTCCAATTTTCATTAATGAAATTGCCAAACTATTTAACGCTGCTGATGTATCTACAATAGGGCCATGAAAAGACAAAGACTCAAATTTATTTTTTGATGAATAAAAAGAAATTTTTGTAATTTTTTTTAAATAATTTATAAATTTATTCTCAAAACCTTTTGGAGTATTAATTCCTGTACCAACAGCAGTTCCTCCTTGAGCAAGGGCTAACATTTTTTTATAAATTTTCTCTATATTATCTAGATCATTTTTAATTTGCTCTGTGTAACCTGAAAACTCGTCTCCTAAAGTCAAAGGAGTGGCATCTTGCATGTGAGTTCTACCAATTTTTATTATTTTTTTAAATTCTTTTGTTTTTTTTTGTAAAACAGAAAGCATTTCTTTTAAAGAAGGAATAAGTTTTTTCTGTATTTGAATTACAGATGCAATATGCATTGTAGTTGGAAAACTATCATTACTTGATTGCGATGCATTAACATGATCATTAGGATGAACAGGTTTTTTAGTACCTACTTTTCCAGTAGATAATTTATTTGCGTAATTAGATATTACTTCATTTAAATTCATATTTGTTTGTGTTCCAGAACCTGTCTGCCAAATTTTAAGTGGAAATTGATTATCTAAATTACCTTTTAGAATTTGATCAGTTGCCTTTATAATTAAATTTGAGGTTTTATTATCTAAAACTTTTAAATCTTTATTAGCTAAAGCACATGCCTTCTTTTGTATTGCAAAAGCTTTAATAAAATCACTAGAAAATGTTTCAGTTCCTATATTAAAATTATTAATAGATCTTTGAGTTTGTGCACCCCATAAGAAATCTTTAGGAACAGCTATTTTTCCAAAACTATCATTTTCATATCTTTTTTTTGTAGTACTCATAATTAATTAAGAAAAAAGCATTAGAATCTTGAATAAGTAATATTTTATATTTGTATTTATACAAAATTTTCAATAATTAAGTTGCCAGGTGTCTTTAATCAAAAACAACATATTCTAAAAACATTAGAATTCCAAAGAAAATAATTGCAAAAACTAATTTTGGTTTATTTCTTAAAAATTTAACTTTGGATTGCACTATCCAACCTGCAATTGTAATTAAACCAACAAAAGCAATTAAGATGATCATCCAGATCATTTTTGCACTAATGTATTCTAACCAAGTCATAGTTATATGGGGCGTTCTGTTGCCCGGTGCCCCAAACCGCGCTTTCCAAAAACTTAGGCAGCGATAGCTAATTTATCGTTAGCAATTATAAATAGCCCGATAACGGTGGTACAATGCCGAGTAAAATTCATATCTATCAATAGCCGTCGATCCTATATCGCCCCCATGATTCTTATTAATTTAATGGTGGAGGCGCCGGGTACTGCCCCCGGGTCCGTTCCATATCATAACATGACATTTATTACCATAGTTGGTTGCCCAACAATATAAATATAGTAAATTATTTTAATATTAAAAAGGGTTCTATTTATCTTTAAAAAATAATATTATAAAATCAGTAATGTCTGAAAAAAAAAAAGAATTAAATGAAATAAAAAACTTAAGATCTAAGCCAAAAAAAACACTAAGAGTTACATCAGCTTCTCTTGAGAGCATTATTTATAAGCCATTTAAAGTTTTAGACCATGGTTTTATTAGAGTAATTGACTATATGGGTGACGATTCAGCGATAGTTCAATCAGCACGAGTTTCTTATGGCGAGGGAACTAAAAAAGTTTCAAATGATAGCGGATTAATAAGATACTTAATGAAAAATTGGCATACCACACCATTTGAAATGTGTGAGATTAAACTTCATATAAAATTACCAATTTTTATAGCAAGACAATGGATAAGACATAGAACAGCAAATGTAAACGAATATTCCGCAAGGTATTCAATTTTAGATAAAGAATTTTACATACCAAAAGCTCAAAACATGTCTAGTCAATCTAAAACTAATAAGCAAGGAAGAGAAGGAAGTTTATCTAAAAAAGATACAAAAAAATTTTTAGAAATTCTGAAAGATGATGCCGAAAGAAACTATAAGCATTATGAGGATATGTTAAATGAAAAACAAAATGGTGAGATAAAGAACGAAAATAAAAAAGGTTTAAGTAGAGAATTAGCAAGAATAAATCTTACTCTTAATACTTATACTCAATGGTACTGGAAAATTGATCTTCACAACCTTTTACACTTTTTGTATTTAAGAGAGGACACTCATGCACAATATGAAATTCAAGCGTATGCAGAAATTATTTTAAATAAAATAGTTAAAAGATGGGTGCCACATACATACAATGCTTTTAAAGAGTTTCAATTAGAAAGTTTTAACCTATCTAGAACTGCAACAGAAATTATAAAACAAAGATTAAAAGGTAAAAAAATTAGTTATGAGAAAAGTGGTTTAAATAAGAGAGAATGGAATGAATTGACAAGAAGATTTGGAATAAAATAACTACTTAATTTTTTTTTCTATTATTTTAGCAATTTCTATAATTTTTTTTCCAGTATTTGTTTCATTATTTTCTATTAAATAAGGGACCCCTTTGTCGCTATTAACACTAATAGATTTATCAATAGGAATTTCACCTAGAAAGCTTATAGAATTTTCTTTAGCAGATTTTTCAACCGCACCTTTACCAAAAATATCTATTACCTCTCCTGACTTTGTTTTTAAATAACTCATATTTTCAATAATTCCCAAAATAGGGACATTTAATTTTTTAAACATATTTATTCCTTTTATTGCATCAATCAAAGCTAATTCTTGAGGAGTAGAAACAATAACTACGCCGGATATTTTTAATTTTTGACATAAAGTTAATTGGACATCACCAGTTCCTGGTGGAAGGTCAATTATAAGAGTATCAACTCCATTCCAAACAACGCCATTTAACATTTGTTTTAAAGCTTTTATTATCATTGGGCCTCTCCAAATTACAGGTGTTTGTTGATCAATCAAGAATCCTATAGACATACATTTCATATTATATTTATCTATAGGTATAAACCTTTTATCCTCTGAAATACTAGGTTTTTTAGTAATTCCAAGCATTTTTGGCATGGAAGGTCCATAAATATCGGCGTCTAAAATTCCAACATTGTGATGAAGTTGATTAAACGCTGTGGCTAAATTTATTGCAGTTGTAGATTTGCCTACACCTCCTTTAGCTGAAGCTACAAGTATTACTTTTTTTACACCATCTAAATGATAAATTCCGTTCATTTTTTTTTTTAAAAAAATATAGTATTATATATAGACTTTTTCTTCATCTATAATATATATATCAATTTAGAGTAATGTAAATTTATATGCCGTGGAAAGAAAATAATAACGAAGAGGGCCCTTGGGGTGAACCAGGGGAAAAACCATCTAATAATTCAAAAAAAAAGAATGATGGCTTCAACATAGATAATTTATTAAATGAATTTTTTAATAAAATTAAAAAAATCTTTGGTGGCGGCAATTCTAATAATAAAAAAAGCTTCTTTAGTGCAATTTTAATTTTTTTAGCTATATGGCTTTTATCAGGTTTTTACAAAGTTAATGCAAATGAACAAGGTGTTGTTTTGAGATTTGGTGAATGGGTTAGAACAACACAACCAGGGCTTCATTACCACTTGCCTTATCCAATTGAAATTGCCAAAACCCCAAAGGTAACTAAAGTTAATAAGACTGAAATAGGATTTAGAACTTTTAGAGAGTCTAAAAGACTACTTTCAGAGGAAAGCTTAATGTTAACTGGAGATGAAAATATAGTTGATATTAACTTTTCTGTTTTCTGGGTTATTAAGGATGCTGGTAAATATTTATTCAATTTAAGAAGTCCAGAGAATTCAATAAAATCTGTTTCTGAAAGCGTTATGAGAGAAGTTATCGGAAACAGTTTGATAGCCTCTGTTTTAGCTGAAGGAAGGAAAGATATAGAAGTAAAATCTATCGAAACAATACAAGAAGTATTAGACAATTATGGATCTGGAGTTAAAATTACCCAGCTTCAACTTCAAAAAGTTGACCCACCTGATCAAGTAATTGACTCATTTAGAGATGTTCAAAGAGCAAGAGCAGATAAAGAAAAATCTATTAATGAAGCTATAGCTTATAAGAATGATATAATTCCAAAGGCAAGAGGAGAGGCAGCTAAAATTATACAAGAGTCAGAGGCCTATAAAAAAGAAGTAGTTGCAAGATCAGAAGGTGATGCGAATAGGTTTAATTCAATTCTAAAATCTTATAAAAATAATGAGGATGTTACAAAAAATAGAATATATTTGGAAACTTTAGAAGAAATACTTCAAAATGCTAATAAAGTGATTATTGATACAAAACAGGGTTCCGGAGTTCTTCCGTATTTGCCTTTACCTGAAATAAAAAAAAGAAAAAAAAAAGAAGAAGAAAAGGAAAATAATAACGTTATAAATCAGGGAGAGAATCAAAATGCTCAATAAAAAACTTTTAATATCTATCATTTTGTTTTTTTTAGTAATTTTTTTTAGCGCTTTATTTATAGTTAAACAAACAGAACAGGCATTAGTTTTGCAATTTGGTGATCCTATTAAAGTTATAAAAAAACCAGGTTTAAAAATTAAAATTCCTTTAATCCAAAATGCAATATTTTATGATACGAGAGTTTTAGACTTTGATGCAGAAGTAGAAGAAGTAATTTTGTCTGATCAAAAAAGACTCTTGGTAGATGCGTTTATAAGATATAAAATTGTGGATCCTTTAAAATTTTATCAATCAGTAATTAATGAATCTGGATTTAAAGCAAGAGTTGGTGGTATTTTATCTGGTAGTTTAAGAAGAGTTCTGGGAAGTGATCCTTTAGAAGTGGTGTTATCACAAGATAGGGGAGAATTAATGGAAAGAATTCAAACCGATATAGATAAAGAAGCATTTAATTTTGGTGTAAAAATGGTAGATGTTAGAATAAAAAGAGCTGATTTACCTAAAGCAAACAGCGAAGCAATTTTTGCAAGAATGAGAGCTGAAAGAGAAAAAGAAGCTAGACAATTCAGAGCGGAAGGATCTGAAGAAAGTCAAAGAATAAAATCAAAAGCTGAAAAAGAAAAGGCTGTTATTATAGCTGAAGCAAATAAAGAAGCTCAAACAATCAGAGGAGAGGGAGATGGAGAATCCGTAAGAATTTATGCTGAAACCTTTAAAAAAGATGAAGAATTTTTCTCATTTTATAGATCTATGGAAGCATACAAAAAGGCCTTTAAAGATGGTGATGATTCTTTAATTTTATCGCCTGATAGTGATTTTTTTAAATATTTTGATAGTAAAACTGGAAACTAAAATCTTATGAAGATATTAATTAAAAGAATTATTTTCTTTAGTTTATTAATAATAATTTTTTTCAATGCACCTACAACTAATTCTAAAGGTATTCCAGAAACTTTTTCAAATTTGGCAGATGAGTTACTACCCGGAGTTGTAAATATATCGACAACACAGATAATAGAAAATAAATATAACAATTATCCCCAATTTCAATGGCCCCCAGGCTCACCTTTTGAAGATATGTTTAGAGATTTTTTTGAAGATAAAAATAATAATACACCTAAAAAAAGAAAAGCGACATCTTTAGGATCTGGTTTTGTAATTGATGAGTCTGGTTTTATTGTTACTAACAATCATGTGATTGGAGAAGCAGATGAAATTGAAGTTGTTTTCCAAGATGAAACAAGATTAGAAGCTGAATTAGTTGGAAGAGACCCAAAAGTAGATATTGCTGTTTTAAAAGTTAAACCAAAAAAAAAAATTAAAGCTTTAAAATGGGGAGACTCTTCTAAATCTAAGGTAGGCGATTGGGTTCTTGCTATTGGAAACCCTTTTGGTTTAGGCGGTACAGTTACAGCAGGTATAATTTCTGCTAAATCAAGAGATATAGGCATGGGACAATACGATAGCTTTATACAAACCGATGCTTCGATCAATAAAGGTAATTCTGGAGGCCCAATGTTTAATATGGATGGCGAGGTAATAGGAATAAATAGCGCTATTTTTTCACCATCAGGAGGAAGTGTTGGAATTGGTTTTGCTATACCTTCAACAATGGCTATAGATGTAATTAATCAATTAAAAAAATTTGGTAAAACTAGTAGAGGATGGCTGGGTGTTAGAATTCAAACTGTCACAGAGGAAATTGCAGAGGCCTATGGTTTAGATAAACCTAGTGGAGCACTTGTTGCAAGCGTTGAAAATAACAGTCCAAGTTTTAAAGCAGGAGTTAAACCAGGAGATATAATTTTAAAATTTGACGGCAAAGATATTAAAAATGATAGAGACCTTCCAAGAGTTGTAGCTGCAACAAAAGTTGGTAAAAATGTAGAATTAGAAATTTGGAGAGGAAATAGGATTCTAAATTTAAAAGTTAAATTAGGCGAATTAGAGACCTTTGAAAAAAAACTCAAAGCTAACGTTGAAGATGAACAAAAAACAAATGAGCTTAAAGAATATGGAATTCAATTAACAAAACTTACACCAAATTTAAGAAACAGATTTGGTATATCAAAAGATATTAAAGGAGTTCTAGTTTTAAATGTTGATAGAAATAGCATTGCTTTTGCTAGAGGTTTAAAATCAGGAGATGTGATTGTTTCTATTGTTGACAACTATGCCACACAGTCACACAAAAATGTTTCGGATCCAAAAGATATTGTTAATAAAATTGATAAATTAAAAAAAAATAAAAAGAAAATTCTTTTATTATATGTTAAACATTTAAAAAGTAGTCTTGGGTATGTTCCATTAAAAATAGATGATTAAATAATTATCTTAGTTTCATTTTGTTAAAAGAAAATAAAGACAACAAATCTAAAATATTAGTTATAGCAGGCCCAACAGCAACTGGTAAGTCATCCTTGGCATTCGATATAGCTAAAGAAAATAACGGTGTAATTATTAATGCTGATAGCCAACAAATATATAAAGAATTGCCAATATTATCTTCACAACCAAATAAAAAGTACACTGATAAAATTTCTCATAAATTGTTTAACTTTTTAGATTTTTATAATTGTTTTTCCGTCAATCAATGGTTTCAGTTAGTTGATAAAGAAATTAAACAAGCAAGAAAAAGAAATAAATTGCCGATTATTGTAGGTGGAACAGGAATGTATTTAAATACTCTTTTAAAAGGTTTAAAAATATTTCCAAAAATACCAGAAAATATAAGAAGTAAAGGGAAAAAATTATTAGAAAAAATTGGTACAAATAATTTTTTTAAAGAACTAGAAAAAAAAAATAAAACTTGCGTGTATAAAATAAATCCAAATGATAAAATTAGACTTTTAAGATCATGGGAAATATTTGAAGTTTCAAATAAATCTATTTATGAAATTAATAAAAAAGAAAATACTAAAAAATTAGACCATTATATTATAAAAAAAATATTAATTTTTCCACCAAGAAACAAAGTTTATATGAATTGTAAGAAAAGATGGAATTCAATGATAAAATTAGGGGCAATTAAAGAAGTTGAGCTACTAATTAAGAAAGAAAATAAAATTAATAAAAAAAATTTTATTAAAACCATTGGATACAAAGAATTAAAAAACTTTTTATTAAAAAAAAATAATTTCGATATAACATCTGAGATTGCATTGAAAGCTACGAGAAATTATGCTAAAAGACAGTACACTTGGTTTAGAAACCAATTTTCAGCTAACATAATTTTTAAAAGCATATATGATGAAAAAACAAAAAAATTTTTTTTAAAAGAAATACAAGACAAGTTGTTGACCAATCAATAAATCATAATTAGATTTAATTATATGAATGGAGCTAAAATAGTCTTAAAAACATTAGTAGATCAGGGTGTCGATATAATATTTGGATATCCTGGGGGTGCTACATTACCAATTTACGACGAACTTTTTAAACAAAATAAGTTAAAGCATATTTTGGTAAGACATGAACAGGGCGCAGTTCATGCAGCAGAGGGATATGCAAGATCAAGTGGCAAAGTTGGTGTAGTTTGCGTAACATCAGGTCCGGGAGCAACTAATTGTGTAACAGGTTTAGCTGATGCTTATATGGATAGTATCCCTATAATCTGTTTAACTGGTCAAGTACCAACTAAATTAATAGGGAACGATGCATTTCAAGAAGCTGACACTACAGGGATTACAAGGCCTGTTACAAAACATAATTATTTAGTTAAGAACGTTAAAGATTTAGAAAAAATAATTCACGAAGCCTTTGCTGTTGCTAAATCAGGAAGACCAGGTCCCGTATTAATTGACCTACCTAAAGATGTGCTAAATGAAGAATACAACAAATATAAAGGTAAAAGTAAAATTAAAGAAATAAATTTTAAACCAACTACAAATTTAGATGCAGGTTTAACAAAAAAAGTTATTCAACTTATTTTGAAAGCAAAAAAACCAATATTTTATTGCGGTGGCGGCGTTATTAATAGTGGAGTAGAAGCATCCAAAATTTTAACAAAATTAATTAATAAAACTAAGTTTCCTTGCACAAATACATTAATGGGGTTGGGTTGTTTCCCTGCAATAGATAAACAATTTATTGGCATGTTGGGAATGCATGGAACTTATGAAGCTAATTTGGCAATGCATGATAGTGATTTAATAATAGCTGTAGGGGCAAGATTTGACGACAGAGTAACTGGAAATTTATCTAAGTTTTCTCCCTATGCAAAAAAGATACATATTGATATAGATCCTTCATCAATAAATAAGAACGTAAAAGTTGACATTGCTTTAATTGGGGATGTTAAAAAAATAATAAATTCAATTTACATTGAATTAATTAAAAAAAAATCATTATTAAAATTTAATAATATTGAAAAATGGTGGAATCAAATAAATACTTGGAAAAAGAAGAACTGTCTAGGATATAAAAAAATTAATTATCCTATAAAACCACAGTATGCAATTCAAAGGTTGTATGAACTAACTAAGGATAAAGATTGTTTTATTACCACAGGTGTTGGACAACATCAAATGTGGGCGGCTCAATATTATAAATTTAATAAACCAAATAGATGGATGACCTCTGGAGGATTAGGTACCATGGGATACGGCTTGCCAGCAGCAATAGGAGCGCAAATTGCTAATCCTAATAAATTAGTTGTAGATGTTGATGGAGAAGCTTCATTTTTAATGACAATGCAAGAACTATCAACTATATGCCAATATAAATTGCCAGTTAAAATTTTTATAGTTAATAACAGATGGATGGGAATGGTAAGACAATGGCAAGAATTAATACATGGTGGCAGGTATTCGGAAAGTTACACCGAATCTCTTCCTGATTTTGTAAAATTAGCTGAGTCTTTTGGGATAATTGGTTTAAAGGCAGAAAGAAGTACGGAAGTTGATAAAGTTATAAAAGAAATGATAAAAATTAAAAAACCAGTTTTGTTAGATATGGTTGTAGATCAAAAAGAAAATTGTTTTCCAATGATACCATCAGGCGCGGCTCATAACGAAATTTTATTGGGGCCTGAGGATCAAACTGATGAAACAATAAATGAAGAGGGAATGGTTTTAGTTTAATAAAAATTGTCAAATCAAAAAAAAGAAAAACATACTATTTCAGTATTAGTTAATGATGAGCCAGGTGCTTTAGCAAGAGTAATAGGCTTGTTTTCAGGAAGAGGCTACAATATTGACAGTTTAACTGTTGCTCCAGTTAATTTATCGAAAAAACATTCAAGAATTATTATTGTTACTTCTGGAACAAAAATTATTATTGAACAAATAATACATTCCCTTGAGAGGTTAATTCAAGTAAAAAAAGTAATTGATTTAACTTCAAGCAATTCAACTAATGAAAGAGAACTAGCTTTAGTAAAAATTATTCCAAAAACTAATAAAGTTAATTTGTTAAAAAAAACGGTTAAGAAATATAAAGCAAAATTAATATTTAATAATTCTAGAAAATATGCTTTTGAAATTACAAATTCTCCAAGTATTATTAATTCTTTTATTATTGAACTAAATAAAATAGGAACTATAGATGTTTCTAGAACTGGTTTAATAGCTATTTTAAAAGAATAAAAATGAAAGTTTATTACGATAAAGATTGTGACAAAAATCTTATAAAGAATAAAAAGGTTTCAATAATTGGATTTGGAAGCCAAGGTCATGCTCATGCTATGAATTTAAAAGACTCAGGTGTTAAAAACATTGTTATAGGCCTAAAAAAAAATTCTTCTTCAATTAGTAAAGCTAAAAAAGCAGGATTTACAGTTTTAAATCCAGAAAATGCAATTGAATATGGAGAAGTTATTATGATATTAATTCCCGATGAATTGCAGCCAGATTTATATAAAAAGATAATAAAACAAAAAATAGCAAAAAATGCATATTTAGGATTTGCTCATGGCTTTAGTATTCATTTTAAATTTATAAAACCTAGAAAAGATTTAAACGTATTTATGGTTGCTCCAAAAGGTCCAGGTCATTTAGTTCGTTCTGAATTTAAAAATAAAAGAGGAGTACCATGTTTACTAGCAATTGATAAATCAGTTAAAAATGATACTAAAAACATAGGGTTATCTTATGCATCAGCAGTAGGGGGAGGTAAAACCGGTATAATTGAAACTACTTTTAGAGAAGAATGTGAGACAGATCTTTTTGGAGAACAAGTAGTTTTGTGTGGAGGATTAACGTCTTTAATTAAATCTGGTTTCGAAACTTTAGTAAAAGCAGGATACAAACCAGAAATGGCATATTTTGAATGTTTGCATGAAATTAAATTAATAGTAGATTTAATTTATGAAGGCGGAATAGCAAATATGAGATATTCAATATCAAATACAGCGGAATATGGAGACTTTACAAGAGGCCCTAGGATAATAAGTAATAAAGCACAAAAAGAAATGAAAAAAATTTTAAAAGAAATTCAAAGTGGTAAGTTTGCAAAAGAATGGATGAAAGAAAATAAAAAAGGTAGAAAAAAATTTAATAAATACAGAAAATTAGGACAAAGTCACAAAATAGAGGCAGTTGGAAGTCGTTTAAGAAAAATGATGCCATGGATTGAAAAAAATAAAATAGTAAGATAGATCTTTTTTCATACCTTTTTTTATCTTTGATACTATATAATAAAAAAGTAATTTGATTCAAATTTTATGAAAAAAAATGATTATATAAAAATTTTTGACACCACTCTTAGAGATGGCGAGCAATCACCTGGCGCTTCAATGTTCATTGATGATAAAATAAAAATAGCAAAGTCTCTTGATGCTATGGGCGTAGATATTATAGAAGCTGGATTTCCAGTTGCTTCGAAAGGTGATTTTGAATCAATTGAATTAGTTTCTAAAGAAGTTAAAAATTCTACAGTTTGTGCTCTTGCAAGAGCAAAGAAGAAAGATATAGAAGTAGCTGGGCTTTCAATATCTAAAGCAAAAAATTCAAGAATTCATACTTTTATTGCTACTAGTAAACTACATATGAAATACAAATTAAAACTAAATGAAAAACAAGTTATGGACCACATAAAATCAAGTGTTAAATTAGCAAAAAAATACACAAGTGATGTCGAATGGTCATGCGAAGATGCTTCAAGATCAAAAAGAGATTTTTTATATAAATGTATAGAACTTGCAATAAATTCAGGTGCAAACACTATTAATATTCCTGATACAGTCGGGTATTCTGTCCCATTTGAATTTTCTCAATTAATAAGTGATATTAAGGAAAATGTTTCAAACATAGACAAATCAATTATTTCAGTTCATTGTCATAATGATTTAGGCCTTGCAGTTTCAAATTCAATTTTTGCAATTATTTCTGGTGCAAGACAAGTAGAATGTACAATTAATGGTTTAGGGGAGCGTGCAGGAAATGCTTCAATGGAAGAAATTGTTATGGCTTTAAAAACCAGAAATGATTTATTGCCTTTTAAGACTGGTATACAAACTAAATTGATAACTAAAACTTCAAAATTGGTTTCTAAAATTACTGGATTTGATGTTCAACCAAATAAAGCTATTGTTGGCGCGAATGCTTTTGCTCACGAATCTGGAATACACCAAGATGGAATGTTAAAGCATTCAAATACATACGAAATAATGACACCAGAATCTGTGGGTTTAAAAGAAACAAAATTAGTTTTAGGAAAACATTCAGGCAAACATGCTTTCAGTGTTAAACTTCAAGAATTAGGATATAAAATAAGTAAAAAAAATACTGATAAAATTTTTAGTAATTTTAAAGAATTAGCGGATAGAAAAAAAGATTTATATGAAGAAGACATAATCGCATTAGTTGAAGACGAAATTATAAGAGTAAATAATCATATAAAATTTATTTCCTTAATTGTAAACTGCGGATCTGAAGGTTCTCAAAAAGCAGAATTAGAATTAGAAGTTGATGGTTTTGTGAAAAAAGTTTCATCAATTGGACAAGGACCAGTTGACGCTGTTTTTAATTGTATAAATAAACTTGTTCCAAATAAAGCTAAATTAAATTTGTACCAAGTTAACGCTATTACAAAAGGAACTGATGCTCAAGCAGAGGTTACAGTAAGATTAGAACATGAAGACAAATCTTTTGTTGGTAAAGGATCGGATATAGACACTTTAGTTGCATCTGCTAAAGCTTATTTACATTCTCTAAATAAAATATATATAAAAACTGAGAATAAATTATCAATAAAAGCGTTAAATGGTTAATTAATAATTAAAAAAAAATGATAAGTTTATCAAAATTTAAAATTAGTTGGTCTTCAGACATGGCAATTGATCTAGGGACAGCTAATACATTAGTATATGTAAAAGGTAAAGGAATACTTTTAAATGAACCATCAGTAGTTGCAATTCAAGACACTAGTGATGGAAAAAAAGAAGTTTTAGCTGTTGGTAAGGAAGCTAAAACAATGGTGGGGAAAACCCCAGGGACAATAAAAGCAATTAGGCCACTTAGAGATGGAGTTATAGCAGATTTTGAAATTGCTGAAGAAATGATAAAATATTTTGTAAGAAAAGTACATAATAGAAAAAGTTTTGTTAGCCCTAAAATTGTTATTTGTGTTCCTTCTGGTGCTACGCCGGTTGAAAAAAGAGCTATACATGAGTCTGCAGAAGCAGCTGGTGCTAGGAGAGCATATTTAATAGAAGAACCAATTGCTGCTGCTATAGGAGCGGACCTTCCAATTGAAGATGCTCGAGGTTCTATGATTGTTGATATAGGCGGGGGTACAACTGAAGTTGCAATATTGTCTTTGGGAGGCATTGTTTATACCAATTCAGTAAGAGTAGGTGGAGATAAAATAGATCAGGCAATTGTAAATTTTATTAAAGAAAAATATAATCTTCTTTTAGGAGAAGCAAGCGCTGAGTATATAAAAAAAGAATATGGCTCCGCTATACCAACAAGAGGTATGAATGGACAGAGTTTTCATATAAAAGGTAGAAGTTTACACGATGGTATTCCAAAGCAAATAAAAATTGACACATTACAGCTTTGTGAAGGGTTAGCTAAGCCAGTTGCTACAATAGTTGAAGCAATAAAAGTTG
Source organism: Alphaproteobacteria bacterium MarineAlpha6_Bin4 (assembly GCA_002937775.1). Classification (GTDB taxonomy): domain Bacteria; phylum Pseudomonadota; class Alphaproteobacteria; genus CAYOOR01. Next base: position 44,599 of record PTKO01000001.1, read on the forward strand.
CTCTAGAAAATGCTGATCCAGAATTAGCAGCAGATATAGTAGATACTGGAATTGTAATAACTGGGGGAGGAGCTTTATTAAAGAATTTAGATACTATTATTAAAAAAGCTACAGGATTACCTGTTTCAATTGCTGAAAATCCATTAAACTCGGTAGTTATGGGTTGTGGAAAATGTTTAGATAATTTAGATAGAGTTAAAAACTTACTAACTTCTGCGTATTAAACGTTTATTTCCTTAATTTTTTCTTATATCATTTTGTTACTATGCAAATAGGCGGAAAGATTTCTTTTTTTAAGCTAAAAGCAAGAAATAAAAAAAATTTATTTTCGAATTATACTTTTGTTTTTTTTGTTATTTTATCAATAACTTTGATTGTTTTGGATAAAAAAAAATCTATCAACTCATCACTTATTCGTTCTAATATTATTGATACAATTTTTTTTACAAAAAAATTTATCTTATCAAGCTTACCTAATATGGATAAGTTTAAATTATCTTTTAAGTCAAAAAATAATTTATTATTAGAAAATAAATTTTTAAAAGAAAAAATAGAGCAAAATAATTTATATAAACTAAAATCAGAAAAACTAGAAATAGAAAATAATATTTTGAAAAAAGAATTATCATTAATGCCTCCTTCTAAAGAAGACTATGTTCTAGTTAAAGTAATTGCTGACACACAAACAGATTACAAAAAAACTATTATAGTTAATGCGGGTAAAAATAATAATATAAATAAAGGAGATACGGCATTAACTTCCAAAGGTTTAATAGGAAGTGTTATTGAAGTCTATGATAGTCATTCGAGAGTTCTTTTATTAAATGATATAAATTCAAAAATTCCAGTTCGTGTAGGAAAAAAAAATAAAAAAGCAATAATTAGTGGGAATAATTCTAACAAAATTGATTTGCTTTATTTAAAAGAAAATATTTCATTTGATGAAGATGAAGTTGTTTATACATCAGGTGACGGAGGTTTTTTTAGTCCTGGAATTCCGATTGGACAAATAAAAAAAGAAAATAATTACTTTTTTGTAAGACCATTTAATGATTCAAATAAATCTCAGTATATTAATATTTTTATAAATCAATTTAAAAATTTCTAAAAAAATGTTTAGCGATATTAAATATTATTTAAAAATTTCATTTCCATCACTAACAATATTTTTTTTAATTTTTTTTAATTTATTTTTTGCTAATAACTTTTTTGATTTTGGCCAATTATTTATACTTCATGCAATTTTTTTTTGGTTATTAAATTTTCCAAAGCTAATACCTTTTTATATAATTTTAATAGCAAGTCTTGTTCAGGATATAATTTATCTTTCGCCATTAGGATCAACTCCTTTAGTATTTTTTTTGTTAATATTTTTATTTGAAAAGTATAATAAATTTTTTTTAGAACCATCTTTTATTGAATTATTTTTTAGTTTTGTAGCATTATTTACTATAGGAATGTTTATTTTTTGGGGAATAAACTCGATATTTAATTTAAAACCATTGCTAATTAATATTGATTTTCTATATAAAATCTTTTTAAATACAATTTTTTTTCCAATACATTACTTTTTTTTAAATATTATTTTTAAGAAAATGAATTTAAATAAAAAATTATAAAAGAATGTATAAATACCCAAACATTGACAAATTATTATCAAGAAGAACTTTTTTACTTGGAATAGGTAAAGGAGCATTATTTTCCACAGTCTTATTTCGTTTAATATACTTACAATTATTCAAATCTGAAAAGTTTAAAGTTTTAGCAGAAAAAAATAGAATAAGCTTAAGATTAATTCACCCCCTAAGAGGAAATATTGTTGATAGAAATGGTAAAATTTTAGCTTTGAATAAAAATAGTTACAATGTTCTTTTAGAAGGAAATAAAAATTTAGATGAGGTTAACCAAGCACTTGATAAGATTAGTAGAATTATTTTTTTAAATAATACTGAGGTAAATAATGTTTATAATAATTTATTAACAAAAAAAAAATCAGATTTACCAATTTTTATAAAAAAAAATCTAAAATGGAATGAGCTATCATCATTAAATGTAAACTTAATAAATTTACCAAATGTATTTATCGAACAAGGTATAAAAAGAGAATATCCTTACCGTAATCTAGCATCACATGTTATTGGTTATATGACTACACCACAAGAAAAAGATATTAAGAAATATCCTTTCTTAAAACTAATGGATGCAGATGTGGGTCGTTTTGGAATTGAAGAAAGCTTTGAAAAAGAGCTAAGAGGATTTCCAGGAACAAAGTATTTAGAAGTAAATGCTTATGGAAGAGAAATAAGAGAAATTAGTAAAGAAGAAAGTGTTAGTGGTAATGAAGTTAAATTAACTATAGATATTAATTTGCAAAAATATGTTAATTCTTTAATGAAAAATATAAGTGGATCAGTTGTAGCTATTGATGTTAATAATGGAGAAATACTGGCTTTAGAGTCATCTCCAAATTTTGATCCTAATTTATTTACAAAAACTATATCGCAAGAAGACTGGGACAAATTAATAAATAATCCATTGGCACCAATGGTTAACAAGTCTATTTCTGGAGAGTATTCTCCAGGATCAACTTTTAAATTAATTGTTTTATATTCCGCATTAATTAACAATATAATAAAGCCAAATAATGTAATTAATTGTTCAAGCAAAATAAATTTTGGTGATAGAGACTTTTATTGTTGGTGTCATAAAAAAAAAACGGGTTGCTGGGCAAATAAAAATCATAAAAGAAATGTTGGGCCTGAGTTAGCAATAGCACAATCATGCGATAGTTTTTTTTATGAATTAGCAAAAAGATTAGGAATAGAAAGTATAGTAGAAACAGCTAGAAATTTTGGTCTTGGTTCAAAAAGTGGAATAAACTTAAAAGGTGAAAAATATGGACTAGTCCCAAACAAATCATGGAAGAAAAAAACATACAATAAAAGCTGGAAAATTGGAGAAACTATGATTACTGGAGTAGGACAAGGTTTTTTAAGAACCACCCCTATTCAACTTGCTGTTATGACAGCAATGTTTGCTAATGAGGGAAAAAAAATATTTCCAACTATTTATAAGTCTTTTGGTAATACTAATAATTCGGATAACTCAGTTTTTACAAACCAAACTTTATATCAAAAAAAGTTTTTTTCTTTAATTAAAAACGCTATGTTTTCGGCAGTAAATAAGCCATTTGGAACGGCTTTTAAGTCAAAAATTGAAAACCCAGTTTTTGCCGGAAAGACTGGCACAGTTCAAGTTAGAACAATTTCAAAAAGGGAAAGAGAAGTTGGTATTATTCCCAATAAAGAATTACCATTAAAAAAAAGAGATCATGCAATGTTTGTGGGGTTTGCACCTTATGATAATCCTAAAATAGCTTTATCAGTAGTAGTTGAACACGGCGGAAGTGGATCAAAAATAGCCGCACCTATAGCTAAAAAGATTTTTAAGAAAGCATTGTCATAAATAAAAATGAATTTGGTAAATTTTTTAAATAAAGTTAATTGGTTTTTTATTCTTTTATTAACATCTATTTCTGCAATTGGAGTTTTACTTTTGTACTCAGTAGCAGGAGGATCGTGGGAACCTTGGGCGTCAAATCAAATTATAAGAATATTTATCGGTATAATAATTTTAATTTTTTTTTCCTTTATCAATGTTAGTTTTTGGTACAAATTAGCCAACCCCATTTATATTTTTTGTATTTTTTTAATTTTGCTAACTTTTTTCTTTGGTAAAGAAGTAAGTGGAGCAAGAAGATGGATAGATTTGCATTTCTTTTCATTCCAGCCAGCAGAAATAGCAAAAATATTTATTATTCTAGCATTAGCTAAGTACTTTCATTCAATAAAATTACAAAGTTACGATATAAAACAAAAGATTTTTTTTCCTTTATTAATTTTATTTATACCAGTTATTTTAATTTTTAAACAGCCTGATTTAGGAACAGCTTTAATCATATTTTTTACTGGAATTATTGTTTTATTTTTATCGGGGGTTCAAATTAAAACATTTGCTATTTCTGGTATTGGAGGTCTAGTAGCACTTCCAATTTTTTGGACATTTTTAGAAGATTACCAAAAATCTCGTATAATAAATTTTCTTGATCAACAGAGTAATACTCTAGGAGCTAATTATCATATTACTCAATCGAAAATTGCTTTAGGTTCAGGAGGTTTTTTTGGAAAAGGTTTTCTAGAAGGCACTCAAAGTCATTTAAGTTTTATTCCTGAAATGGAAACAGATTTTATTTTTTCAGTTTTAGGAGAAGAATTTGGATTTTTAGGAATAATATTTTTATTTTTTTTATATTTTATTTTAATATCTTGGTCTATTAATATTAGTTTAAAATCGAAAAATTATTTTTCAAAAATTTTTGGGATAAGCTTTATATCTTCATTTTTTATAGTTATTTTTATAAATATTGGAATGGTCACTGGAATTATCCCAGTAGTTGGCGTCCCATTACCACTATGTTCTTATGGGGGTACAGCAATTCTATCTAATTTTATAGGTTTTGGAATTATATTAAGCGGTTATAATTCTCGTGATTATAAATTACATAATATTTGATAAAATTGGGCGATTAGTTCAGGGGTAGAACAATGGATTCTTAATCCATGTGTCGGGGGTTCGATTCCCCCATCGCCTACCAATTAATTTTTTTTTTAAATTTATGTTAGTTGATATAAAAAAAATTGATAATATTTACTTATGAATAATAAAGAACACTCTCCAACAATAGAGCAATCGCTTAAAATGATTGAGGATAAACTTGAGGGGCAAAAATCACAAAAAAAAGATAAAAATTTAAATAATAAAAAAAAAAGTTATTCTTTATCAAATTTATTTACAAAAAAAAAGAATTTAAAATCAAAAGTAAAACAAGATGATGTTATTTTGCTTACTAAAAAAGTTGATATTAAAGAAAATAGAAATAAACCAAAAAAAAATAAAGTTTTTAAGAAAAAAGTTATAAAAAATATTGAAAATAAAACTAGAGAATTAAAAACAGAGAATATTGATACTAGAGTCGCTGATAACAAAAAATTAAGCAAAACTAATGACCTTGCCAATATCATTAAAAAATTAAAAAAAATAAGAGATAAAAAATTAAATAATAATAAATTAAAAAAATCAAAAAAAGTTAATAAAGAGATTAAAAAATTAAATGAAACTATTAATTTAGCTGAAGATCTATTTACAAAAGAACTTTTAGATTTGTAGTTTTCTCAATTTAATTAAGAATTTAATTTTTCAGTTAATGGATTTAAATATTTTTTATAATTATTCCATGAATTTATAGAACTTTTATAAATAGGTTTTCTTACTTGAGTTACGCTTGCTGAGTGAATTAATCTTTTATTTTTATAAAATTCTAAACAACTTTTTTCAAAATCAATATTTAAGAAATTTAAAACTTTCTTTGTTTCATTTTCTATATTCGAAACAATATTTTCATATTCTATATCTAATATTTCTTGATTAAATACTTCTTTATAATATTTCATTTGTTTTTTGTAGAAATTATAATAATCTCCCAAGTCACTTAAAGAGTAAGTGAATGTGTTACCTTCAGTGAAGTATGTTTTATAGCATGATAAACATGTATCAACAGCATTTCTTTTACAGTGAATAATTTTTGCATTAGGCAGACATAACTTTATTAATCCTATATTTATAAAATTCCCCGGCATTTTATTTGTAAAGTAATCTTTTTTATTTGAAATTTTTTCTATTGTATCTAGATACATTTTGCCAACATCAGAAATATTTTTTTCCGTTAATGATTTTAAAACTTCATATAAATTTTTATTTCTCTCAGGATTTAATTTTTGAAAAAAATCAGTAAAATTACAAAACTCTCCACCTCCCTCAACTTTACTATGTGAGGAAATTATTTGTTCTACCAACGTTGTTCCTGACCTTGGCATACCAATAATGAAAATAGGTTTTGATGACTTATTCCCAATATTTTTTTTTATATTAAACTTAAACTTTTCAGTTATTTTTTTTACCACATCAAATCTATCATTTTCATTATCTATAGAGAAATTTGAATATTTTTTTTTTAAATTATTACCTAAATCATAGTAATAAAATGATTTTTCATAATTTTTAATTATTTCATACCTTTTGGCCATCGAAAGATAAAAAAAAATTTTATTAATATCATTTAAATTTTTTATATCAATTAGTTTTAATCTTTTTATATCTTTATTTATTTCATCTTCATTTAGTATGTCAGTGATGTCATAGCAAGCAGACATATTATTTGGGTTGGAATGAATTATTTTTTTAAAGATCTCTTTAGCTTCATTAAAATCTCCTTTTATTTTATATATTTGACCAAGCCCATGTTGTGCTAGAACGAAATCGCTATTTATAGATAAAGTTTTTTTGTAATAATTTAACGCTTTTTCAATATCAATATTCCTTTGATGACATAGTCTTGCAGAAGAATAATAAACTTCATGGTTGTCTGGAAATAGCTTGCATGCTTTTTCTAATACTTTTACAGCTTCTTCCATTTCATTAATATCTTCATAACAATTTGCTAAATTTACGAAAGATTCTAAATGATTAGAATTTATTTCTATTACTTTTTTATAGAATTTAATTGCTTCTAGAATGTTTTTTTTTATTTCTAGTAGTCTTGCAATATTGAATAAAGCAGGATAATAGTTGTTATCAATATCTACAATTTTCCTTAAAACATTTTCTAATTCTTCTAATTTTCCACTTTTATGCAGATTTGAAGCCTCAATCATCAAGTCTTTAACTTCTTTATTTAAAGGGTCATTTGCCATTATTTTTTTGATTTTCTCCAGTCCCATGGGTAAGTAAATTTACCTGACCATGCACCCGCTTTCACTTTTTTTGCTTTTTTTTCAGTAGTTTTATATTTGTTTGACATATAACTAAATGCATATCCAGATAAAACTATATTTTCATTAATATCAAGTTTTCCAATATAACAAGTGGCCAACCATCTTTTATAACGATCTTTTTTTTCAGCCGTACAACGAATTGGTTGACTAGAAATTATTGTTGCAAGAATTAAAGCAGATTGCTCACCACATTTATATTTAGTATTATCTTTTTTAAAACATTCTTGTTTTATTTCAAAAGCATCTATCCCTATTAATCTTATCATATGATTATTTATTTCAACGGAATCACCATCAATGATTCTTGCTTTTCCATTAAATTCTTTTGAATTAGCAATGTAAGGAAAATGAAAAGACGAATATAAAAAGAATAATATAAAAATTAAAAATTTATTCATCAAATGATAATAGCGATTCAGTTTGTACCCCAATATTTTCCCTGCCTTTCAAATTTGTAAGTTCGATCAAAGTTAAAAAAGCTGATACATTCACATTTGTTTTTTGGAGAAGTTTAATAGCAGCACTTGCAGTTCCACCTGTTGCCAATAAATCATCTATCAGTATCACATTTTTATTTTTTAAATCTTTTCTTTTTTGAATTTCCAAACAATCTTCTCCATATTCCAATTCATATGTATGCGATATAGTTTGTCCTGGTAATTTTCCCTTTTTTCTAATCATTATAACTTCGCAATTTAACTTGTATGCGATTGTAGATGCAAAAATAAAACCTCTTGATTCTATTCCTGCCAATACTTCTGGATTATGTTTTTTTACAAGTGTAGAGAATTGATTAATGGTTTCTTGCCATATATCCTTATTAATCATTAGTGAAGATATATCGTAAAATAAAATACCCGGTTTAGGAAAATCTGGATGGGTATCGATATACTTTTTTAAATCAATCAAAAGCTATTTAGTTTTCAAATATTCAATTATAGCTGCTCTGTCTTCAGCTTTTTTTAATCCCGGATATATCATTTTAGTTCCTGGATACATTCCTTTAGGATTAGTTAGCCATTTATCTAGATTAGCTTCATCCCAAACTATACCAGATTCTTTAAGAGCTTTAGAATATTTTTTGTAACCAGCCGCAGCTCCAGCTTTTCTTCCCACTATACCAACTAAATGTGGGCCAACTTTGTGTTTTTCAGCATCAACAGCATGACAAGCTTTGCATTTAGTAAATAATTTTTTTCCGTCAGCTGCAAAAGCATTATTATTGAAAAGAAATATCAAGAATAAAAAAGATAAAAGTTTAGAAAATTTCATTTTATAAAACCAAAAAAAAAGTTAAGAAAAAAATATAATATTAAGTATAATATATTTCAAAATTATAAAAATGAAATCCTTTTTTAAAATTTTATTTTTTTTACTTTTTGTAAATAATGCAATGGCTCAAGATTTAAAAAATATCATATATTTGCAATTAAAAGATGGTAAAGTTGTCATCGAAATGAAACCTGACCATGCCCCTAAACATGTAAAAAGAATAAAAGAACTAATAAGTGATAAATTTTATGATGGCCTAGTATTCCATAGAGTTATTGAAGGTTTTATGGCACAAACTGGCGATCCCCAAGGAAATGGCACAGGAGGTTCAGGTCAAAATATACCAGCAGAATTTAATTCTCTTCCACATATAAAAGGAGCTGTCTCAATGGCAAGAGCACAAGATCCTGACAGCGCTGATAGCCAATTTTTTATTTGTTTTAAAGAATCTTCATTTTTAGATGGTCAGTATACCGTATGGGGGCAAGTTATAGAGGGAATGGAATTTGTGGATATGATCAAAAAAGGAGACTCATCCAATAATGGAGCAGTCAATAGTCCTGATAAAATAATTTCAATGAAATTAGCAGAAGAATCTAAATAAATTATTTTATGAAATCAGAAGCTATAGTATTACCATATTATGGTATTGGAGATTTTCTAACTCATTTGCCATTCATTTTAGCTCTTTTAAAGAAAAATAAAAAATCAAAATTTATTGTTTTAACTAAATCTAGAACATTTGCTAAAAAATTACTTTTACCGGAAAAAAGAATAGAAGTCATATATATACAAAATAATTACAATTTATTTTCATCTATAAAAGAATTTTTTAAATTAATAAATTTTTTTAAAAAAAAAAACATCAAGAAAATATGGATATTTCACAGAAGCCCAAGATTTGCAATTATAGCTTTCTTTTCTTCTATTGAGGAAAGATTGGGATACGGCATAGGGTCACAAAAAATATGGTTAAATTGTAAAAGTTTTTTAAAAAAGAAATTTTATAAATCTTTTCCCATAGAAAAGTCTTTTGAATTTTTAAAAATTAATAATATTTATTTAAATTCTGTAGAACCTAAACTAGATGCATTAAAATCTATAAATACTAAAATTAAAAAAGAATTTTTAAAGTACCCAAAGCCATGGGTAGTAATTGGTTTTGGTTCAACAGATATTCATAGGACATGGAAAACTTTAAATTTTATAAATTTAATTAAACTTTTAGATAAATTAAAAAAGAGTACTTTTTTTTTAATTGGGTCACCAAAAGAAAGAAAAGGAGCTGATAAAATTATATCTAAATGTTTAAAAATTAAAAGCAAAGTTATTAATGCATGTTTTTCTATGGAAAAAACTATTAGTTTAATTTCACTGTCTGATTTTTATGTTGGAAATGATACTGGTAGTTCAAACTTGTCTTTAGCTTTAGGGGTAAAGACATTTATTATACATGGCGGGACTCCGCCTTACACAAAGACAGTTTATAGAAAGTTTTATCCAAATAGATATAATTCCAAATTTTTATTTCCTATAGAGCCAAAAGGAGGTGTTTTAAGAGACCCTCATTTAAAAGGAAATGATTCAATTCCAAGAAATATTGGTATGGATTTAATTAAACCTGAAGATGTGGCTAAATTAATATTAAAAAAAATTTAGAATAAATTTAAATTAAAAATTTCTGTTTACAATAAAGTCAACTATATCCAACAAAACTTTTTTTTCTTTTCTATTTGGAAAAATTTCTAAAGCGTCTTTCGCAACAGATCCAAAATGAACTGCTCTTTTTTGGATATCATCTATTATGTTTCTTTTATTAATATAGTTGCAAGCTTTTTCAAAATCTCCAGATTTTTTTTGTTTTTTTTGAATAGTTCTTATCCAAAAGTTTCTCTCTTCATTATTACCTCTATGGAATGCAATTATAATTGGCAAAGTAACCTTACCTTCATTAAAATCATTTCCTATTTTTTTACCTGTCTCGCTTTCTATTGATTTATAATCTAAAAGATCATCAATTATTTGAAAGGCCATCCCAAGATTCACACCGTAACTATTAAGGGCATTTGAATATATTTTTGGTTTTTTAGAAATTAAAGCACCTACTTGACATGAAGTTGAAAATAATTTTGCAGTTTTTGATTTAATAATTTCTAAGTAACTATCTTCGGTTGTAGAAAAGTCGTTGTTTGTTAGTAATTGCGATATTTCTCCTTGAATTAATGTAGAAGCAGTTTCAGATAAGATTTTTAATACATTTGATTGTTTTATACTAATCATTAATTCAAATGATTTACTTAGCAAAAAATCACCAACAAGCACACTTCCCTTATTCCCCCAAATTTTATTAGCAGTGTCAACACCTCTTCTTTTATTGCTATTGTCAACTACATCATCATGAAGAAGTGTAGCAGTATGAATAAATTCTACACAAGCAGCCAATTCGATATCTTTTTTTCCTTTATAATCACATAACTTTGCAGAAGCCAAGCACAGCATTGGTCTAATTCTTTTACCTCCAGCGTTAATTAAATGCTTAGCGACTATTTCTATAAAAGGGATATGATTCTTTACTTTTTTTTTTATTAAATCATTAACTTTAGCCAAATCATAACTAACTAATTGATTTAATTGAGTAAATTTTTTTTGATTTTCTAAATCTTTATTTGTATCAATCTTGTATAATAAAGCCACGTTATAACATTAGTTTTTTTTTTCATTTTCTCAATGAAAAATAATTTATAATATTTTTTAATGCTGAATTTTTTAAGAAAGAAAAAAATAGTACCTGTGGTTTATTTGTCAGGAATAATTGGCAATGTAGGAGGTTTAAGAAATGGTATTACATTATCATCAATCGAAAACCTTCTTGAGAAGGCATTTAAAATTAAACATTCAGCTGCAGTAGCTATAATAATAAACTCACCCGGCGGGTCTCCTGTGCAATCTTCATTAATTTATAAACGAATTAAGAAACTTGCAAAAAAAAATAAAACTAAAGTTATTTTTTTTGTTGAAGATGTTGCTGCATCAGGTGGTTATTATATAGCTTGTGCGGGTGATGAAATATATGTAGATGAAAATTCTATTGTTGGTTCAATAGGAGTCATATATGCAAGTTTTGGATTTGACAAATTAATAAAAAAATACGGTGTAGAAAGAAGAATATTTACGACTGGAAAATATAAATCAATTTTAGATTCTTTTCAAAAACAAAAATTATCTGATGTAAAGAAATTAAAAAGCATACAAATGGAAATTTTTAAGAATTTTAAAAATGTCGTTTTAAAAAGTAGAGGTAAAAAAATTAATAAACAAAATAAAAATATTTTTTCTGGTAGCTTTTGGGCTGGAAAAGAAGCAATTAAGCTAGGATTGGTTGATGGGATAGGAGATTTAAATTTAGTTATGGAAAAAAAATTTGGTAAAAAAATAAAATATATACCAATTAAACCTAAGAAATCATTTTTAAAAAATGTTCTTTCAAAATCTTTTTATTCCAAAGACATACTAGATACAAAAAAAATTATTAATGATATTATAGCATATATAGAAAATCGTAATATTTGGGGAAGATATGGTTCTTAAAAAAAATGCTTTATCATTTCAAGATATAATATTTAAACTCCAAAGTTTCTGGAGTAGTAATAATTGTACAATAATTCAACCAATAGATCTACAAGTAGGGGCAGGTACTTTTCATCCAGCAACTGTTTTAGGAGCTCTAGGAAAAAAATCTAGAAATATTGCTTATGTACAACCAACAAGAAGACCAACAGATGGAAGATATGGAAAAAATCCTAATAGGCTTCAACACTATTATCAATTCCAAGTTTTGTTAAAACCTTCGCCTAAAAATATTCAAAGTATTTTTTTAAGAAGCTTAAAATCTATTGGAATTGATCCGAAAAAAAATAATATTCAATTTAAAGAAGATGACTGGGAAAGCCCAACTCTTGGAGCATCAGGATTAGGTTGGGAAATTAGATGTAACGGAATGGAAATATGTCAATATACTTATTTTCAACAAATAGGAGGTATTGAATGTAAGCCAGTTTCAGTTGAGATAACATATGGCTTAGAACGTCTGGCAATGTTTATTCAAAAAGTTAACAGTGTTTTTGATATTGTTTGGAATATAAATAAAAAAGAAAAAAAAATAATTAATTATAAAGATATATACTTTGAATCTGAAAAACAGTTCTCAAAATATAATTTTGAATTGGCTAATACCGAATATTTACTTAAAAGCTTTGAATTTGTTGAAAATGAATGCAAATTATTATTAAATAATAATTTGCCATTCCCTGCTTATGAAAACTGTATTAAAGCAAGTCATTATTTTAATATTTTAGATGCTAGAGGATCAATTGGTGTTGCGCAAAGACAATCTTATATTTTAAGAATAAGATCTTTGGTTAAAAGTTGTTGTGAAACATATATAAAGCAAGAACTTTAAATTAGTATGTCAGAATTATTCATTGAATTATTATCTGAGGAAGTTCCTTATTGGCTTCAAAAGAATATATTAGAACAATTTAAAAAAAAATTAACTGAAGCAATTATTGAAAATAATTTATCATTAAACAAAAAAATTAATTTAGAAGCGAATTTCACTCATTTAAGATTAGTATTTTCATGTACTGACCTAATAAAAGAGCAAAAAAGTATAATCAAAGAGATAAAAGGACCGCCTGTAAATGCTCCTGAAAATGCCTTAACAGGATTCTTAAATAAGATTGGGATTTCGAAAGAGGAATTATTAAAAAAAAAAATAAATGATAAAGATTATTATTTTGCAAAAAAAAAAGTTATCGGAAAAAAGGCAGAGGATGTAATCAAGAATAGTTTAGAAGAAATTATTTTTTCACTTAATTGGCAAAAATCAATGAGATGGATACACGAAAATTTTAAGTGGGGAAGACCATTAAATAATATATTATTTTATTTCAATAATAAATTTGTTCCCTTAGATTTTTTAGAAGCATTATCAATAAATAATAATTCTTTTACTATTTCTAATAAAAAAATTGAAAAAGAAATAAAATTTAAAAATTTTTCAGAGTATAAAAAAAAACTATCTAGATCCAAAGTTATTTTAGAACAAAGTAATAGGGAGGAAAAGATTAGAAATGAAATTAATGCTTTTTGTAAAATAAAAAAAACTTTTTTTAAAAAGGAACATGAAAAACTAATCTCTTTAAATGCTGGTTTGGTAGAATATCCGGATATTTTATTTGGAAAGATTGATAAAAATTATATGGCACTACCCCAGGAAATTTTAGAAGTAGTTATGATTAATGATCAAAATTTTATTCCTTTGTTTGAAAAAAATAATAAATTAAGTAGCTATTTTGTAATAATTGTAGATTTTGTTGAAAAGAAATATGAAAAAAGCATCGTTGAAGATAATATAAAGGTTTTGCAAGCAAGATTTGCCGATGCAACTTTTTATTGGGAGAATGATTTAAAAACAAAATTAGAACAAAGAGAAAAACTTCTTTCAAGTATAAAATTTCATCAGAAATTAGGATCACTTGAAGATAAGACTAAAAGAATGGAATTTATTGCTTCGAGATTAGCAAATAATTTAAAATTAGAATGTAATTTAAAAAATTTAAGTAAAGCTATAAAATTATCAAAGCTAGATTTAACAACTGGTTTAGTTAGAGAATTTCCAGAACTTCAAGGTGTTATTGGAGGTTATATTGCTATGGAACAAAATAATGATGAAGATATTTGCTTATCATTGAAAGAGCAATATTTGCCTAAAGGCCCTTCTGATTTATGCCCAAAAAACAATTTAGGCATTCTGTTATCTCTTTCTGACAAGATTGATAATCTTATTGGTTTCTTTCTAATAAATGAAATGCCTACATCTTCAAAAGACCCTTTTGCTTTAAGAAGATCTGCGTTGGGTGTTTTAAGAATTATAATTGAAAATAATCTAAAAATTAAATTGGATAGTTTTTTTAGCAATGATGTAATAAATAAATATAATTTGCAAAATGAAAATAATTTTAACAATAAGAATCTAATAATTTTTTTTCAAGATAGATTTAGATTTTTTTTGAAATCAATAACTAAAAGACAAGATATTGTTAATGCTTTTTTTATTGAAAAATCTTTTAATAGTGATTTTTTAAGCCTTTATAAAAAGTTTTTAGCTTTAAATGAATTTGTTAATAAAGGAGAAGGAAAGAAAATTATCGAATTAAATAAAAGAGCACTAAATATAGTAACTATTGAAGGAAAAAAGATGAAAATAAACGATGTGATAAATAAAGGTTTATTAAAAGAAAAATTTGAACTAATTTTAGTCGATTCATTAGAAAAATTAAAAAATAAAATAGATACGGAGCAGAATGACTTCGAAAGTATACTAAATATAATTTCTAATTTACAGAAACCTTTAAATAATTTTTTTGATAATGTTATGGTAAATGTTGATGATGTCGAAATCAAAAATAATAGACTTTCGATTTTAAAAAATGTTTTAAATATATTAAAAACTTATGCAGATTTTTCAAAAATTCAGAAATAAATACTATGGACATAAAAATAATAAAAAAAAGTGGAAAAACAATGCTGGCAAATGCTCTTGTTGAAATTGAAAAAGATCCATTTGATAAAAAGAGTCTCTCTTTGTTAACTCAAGCATTTAATTCTAGTAGTGGTGAAATTTTAGGTATAACAGGACCACCGGGAGTAGGTAAATCAAGTTTGATTAAGAATTTAATAAAATATTATAGAAATAAAAAAAAGTCTGTAGCAGTAATCGCAGTAGATCCCTCATCAAAAAAGACAAAAGGAGCCTTGTTAGGTGATAGGATCAGATTAGAAACAGACCCAGGAGACAAAGGTCTTTTTATTAGATCTATGGCAGCAAGAGATAAATTAGGTGGACTTGCATCAATTACATTATCTTCAGCGTTTTTACTTAATGCAATATTTGATATAACAATAATAGAAACTGTTGGCGTTGGACAATCTGAAACTGATATAGCTAATATAGCTGATACCGTACTATTTTGTGTTCAACCTGGATCTGGCGATGTATTACAATTTATGAAAGCGGGAATAGTTGAAATACCAGATATTATCGCGATAACTAAGTCTGATTTAGGGGATGTGGCAATTAACACTAAAAATGATGTTATTAATTCAATAAAAATCGGTAATTATTCTAAAGAACAAGAAATACCTGTAATTTTAATTTCCTCTAAAGAAGAAAAAAATATAGAAACTTTGATATTTGAAATAGAAAAACAACAAAAAAATAATTTAAATCTTAAAAATAAAAAGAAAGACATTAGAAGTGTCTTTTGGTTAGAAGAATCTATAAAAGAGCAATTCGGTGTATCGGGAATAAAAAAATTGAAAAAAATTAAGATTAATAAAAAATCCCCATTTCTACAATTTTTAGAAATAACTAAATAATTATAACTTTGTTTTTTTTCCTTATGTTGCTTATTTTATTTATTTTGAGTAAAGCTAAAGCAATATTATTAAAATGTGAAGTGGTTGATCCAATTATTTGATTTTTATATTTTATTTCTTCGGGAGATTTAAATTTTTTTGTAAAAGATTTAATAGTAAATAGTTTTTTTTTTAAAGATCCTCTATTTTTCATTTTAACTGTCACCTCTTGCCCAATAAAACAACCTTTTTTCCAGCAAATAGAATTTATATTTTCAAAGTTATATTGTAATAAATAAGCATTATTATAAAGATTGTCTTTATCGATATCCGGAATGCAATTCATGATTCTTGTTTTTTCATATTCATCATAATTCATTATTAATTTTTTACTTTTAATAATTTTATTTATTTCAACATCCTCTTTTTTAGAATTACAAATAATTCTCAATCCCAAATTAATATTTCTTGGATCATTAAAAACTTTTGCATAACTTAGTTTTTTATATTCACCTAATTTATTTTTTAACCCTAGTATTTTATTTATTGATTTGCCAAAAAATAAAAAATAAGAAAATATTTTTTTTTTACTAATATTTATTTCGCTATTTAATTTATACAAATTAAGTTTTTCATTTAATTTTTCCACTCCACTATCTACAGGATCTAAATATATTTTATTTTTTTCTCTAAACAAAAAAAAATCATGAAGTAATTTGCCTTGGGGAGATAACAGCGTGGAGTATATTGCCCGATTATTTAATAATTTATTTGTATTATTTGAAATAATACCTTGTAAGAATGAAATTGCATCTTTACCTTCAATACAGATAATAGTTTTTTTTTTTAGTTTGTAGTAATACATAAAATTATAATTATAAAATACTTGTTAAACAATTTTTATGAAAGTACTTTTTATCACTTCAACCAGGATAGGTGATGCTGTTTTATCAACTAGTATTTTAAACTTAATTAAAAATAAATTTCCTTATTCTAATTTATATATTGCAGTGGGTGAAACTTCTGCTTCATTATTTAAAAATTTTGGCAATGTAAAAAGAATCTTTGTTTTAAAAAAATCTTTTTTTAAATTTCATTGGGCAAAATTATGGTTTCAAACTTTTTTTAATAAGTGGGATATAATTATTGATTTAAGAGGTTCTCTTATAAGCTATTTGCTTTTAAACAATCAAAAATATGTTTACAAGTCACTTAATAAACATATTCACAGATTAGAGGAGTTATCAAATTTAATGAAAACAAGGAATCTTCCTTTGCCCTCAATACCTATATTGAATACCGATACAGAAAAAATTCCTAAAGATTTTTTAAAATTAAGGAATCCTATTGCAATTGGCGCGTCAGCAAATTGGCCTGCAAAAATTTGGCCATCAAAAAAATTTGTAAAATTAATAAAATTACTTTTTAAAGAAAAAAAATTTAAGAAAGAAAGATTTATTGTTTTTTTTGGATCCAAAAATGATTTAAAAAATACAAAAAAGATCGCAAAGCATTTTAAGAATTCACAAGTAAAAAATTTATGTGGCAAGTTAAATTTGATTGAAGTGGCTGCTTGTCTTAAAAAATGCAAAATGTTTATTGGCAATGACTCAGGATTAATGCATATTGCTTCAGCTTGCGATATTCCTACATTAGGATTATTTGGACCTAGTTTAGAGTCAAGGTATGCTCCTAAAGGAAAAAAAGCATATTATGTCAGAACAAAAAAGACTTTTGAACAATTAACCGGTAAAAAGAATTTTGATTGGAACACAAAAAAGAATTTAATGAATTCACTTTCTGTTAATAGTGTTTTAAAAAAAGTTAAACAAATTTTAAGATAATTATTTTAGCATTTTACTATTAACAAATCTTTCAAACTAGTTGTGAAATTGGATGAACATCTACTTCTTTTCATTAACCATCTTTTTTCAATTCCTTCAGATGCAATATGAAGAGAATTTTTTCCATATCTTTGATTTATGTAATCAAATGCACTCATTAAAGTTTTTTTTCTCTCATTATCTTCTTTAAATAAATGAAAATCTTTATTCTCAGCTTCTAAACCAGATAAAATTACTCCAGCTTTTTGATATAAATATCCTTTTCTAAAAATTTTATTTAGACCAATTAAGGTTTTTTTGTTTAAAGTAATAGTGTCATTTGTTGGATAGTCTAAACTAATTGAAATGCTATTTGCGTAATATTCTTTAGGATTTTTATTGAATGGATTAGTTCTAATATAAAGATTAATATTATTACTAACTAGTTTTTCATTTCTTATTTTTTCCGCTGCTCTAGTTATATAAGCGGAAACTGCTTCTGTTATATCTTTTAAACTTTTTATTTTTTTTCCAAAAGATCTTGATACACAGCAACTTTTTCTTAATTTAAAATTATTTTCTAATTCATAACAAGGTATGCCATTTAATTCCATTTTTGTTTTTAGACCCAATATATTAATATTTTTTCTTACCCACCTGTTATCTTTTTGTGTGAATTCATAAGCATTTTTTATATTATTTTTTATTAATAATTTAGATATTTTATTTCCAATTCCCCAAATCTCTTCTACTTTTATTTGTTCTAAAATTTTTTTTTTATTTTTTATTTTTGTAATATCAAAAACCCCATTAATTTTTGAATTATTTTTTACAATATAATTTGCAATTTTTGCCAATGTTTTAGTTTCACCAATGCCAATACTTATTGGGATTCCAGTCCATTTTAATATAATTTCTCTTACATTAATTGCGTATTTATAATAATTATAATTCTTTTTGAGACTTGATATTTCCATAAACGCTTCATCAATTGAATAAATTTCTATATTAGGAAATGATTGTTCCAGTATTTTCATAACTCTATTTGACATGCTCCCGTATAAAGCGTAGTTAGATGAAAAAACTTTTACATTGTATTTTTTTATAGTTTTTTGCGCTTTAAATAAAGGTTCTCCCATTTTAATACCAAGTGCTTTTGCCTCATTTGTTCTTGCAACTATACAACCGTCATTATTTGACAAAACTACTACTGGCTTATTTTTCAGTTTTGGGTTAAATACTCTTTCGCATGACGCGTAAAAAGAATTGCAATCCGCCAAAGCAAACATTCTTTTTTTATTTTTAATATACATCGTGAATAACTTTAGTAACAGTTCCCCATATAAATATATCTGATTCGTTATTTATTTTTACATTTCTATAGCTACTGTTATCTGAAGTTAAGAAAAATTTTTCCCCTGAAGTTTTAACTCGTTTTACTGTTAGATCCCCATCAATAGACGCTATAACTATGGAGTTATTTTTAGACTTTATACTCCTATCTACGATTAACAAGTCGCCAGAATGAATACCAGCCTGTAACATGCAGTTTCCTTGGGATTTTACTATAAAAGTAGCTAGTGGATTATTGATTAAATATCTATTTAAATCAATTTCTCCTTCTAAATAATCATTCGCAGGAGATGGGAATCCTGCACACACAGAGTTTAAATATAATTTCACTTTCACATTCAAATGTTCATGTTTTGTTCTTTTTTATATTGTTTTATTTATAAAGTCAAGGCAGTTTTTGACTTGACTCAATTATGTTAAAATAAATCCATTACTTAATTTTTTAAAGTACCTAGGAGGTGCAATATGGCTGAAGAACTTTCATTCTATGATGTTAAAACAAAAAAGAAGTTTAATACATCAGATTACAGAATTGAAGATAAAGCTGGTAGAAAATTTGCAGTGACTAAATCTCAAGAAGGATCTCATGAATGCTGGAGAGTTGTTTCAAAAGATTTTGCTGCAGCAAATGGCGGATAGTTTTAGTAAAAACTAATTAGTCTTGATACAGCTAGCTTTAATAGGCTAGCTGTTTCAGTTTAGCAATTCTATTTATTTTTTTAAATTAGTGGTGCCGCCAAGTGGAATTGAACCACCGACCCCACCATTACCAATGGTGTGCTCTACCACTGAGCTATGGCGGCATATAAAATATAATAAGTGCCAAAAAATAAATTAAAAGATATTTTGAAAGTATGTTTAAAAAGTATAATCTTTTAAAAGTTTAAAAAATTTTAAATTAAATGAATACAAAAAATAAAGCAAAAAAAGAAAAGTTTTTAAAAGAGCAAAAAAAACTAGAATTAAGGCTAAGAGATAACTTAGTTAGGAGAAAGGTTAGAAAAATTTCTTATGACAATAATGTCTGACAAATGGATTAAAAAAATGGTTAAAGAAAAACAAATGATAAAACCATTTGTAAATAACCAAATTAGAAAAAAAGGAATTTCTTATGGAGTTTCTTCGTATGGATATGATGCAAGAGTGTCAAATAATTTTAAAATATTCACCAATGTTGACTCTGCCATAGTAGATCCAAAAAATTTTTCAAACCAGAGTTTTGTTGACAGAAAAACAAATGTTTGCGTTATACCGCCAAATAGTTTTGCTTTAGCAAGTACAGTAGAATATTTTAAAATACCTAGGGATATAATGGTAATATGTTTAGGTAAATCTACATACGCACGATGTGGCATAATAGTTAACGTTACTCCTTTAGAACCAGAATGGGAGGGTCATGTAACTTTAGAATTCTCGAACACAACGCCTTTACCTGCAAAGATATACGCTAATGAAGGTGCGTGCCAATTTCTTTTTTTTAAAGGAGATACCGAATGTGAAATATCTTATTCTGATAGAAAAGGAAAATATCAAGGGCAAAAAGATGTAACGTTGCCAAAACTTTAATCAATCACTATTTATTTATAATGGAAAAAATATCTATAAAAGGAGGAAAGCCACTTTTTGGCCAAGTTAAAATAAGTGGTTCTAAAAATTCTTCTTTAGCAATCTTAGCATCTTGCTTGCTAACTGATAAAAAGATCTCTATATATGGTGTCCCTAAATTAACAGATACATTCTTTTTCTTAGAACTTCTGTCCTCTTTTGGAGTCAAAGTTGAAGGGCTAAAAAATTTTAAAAATGTAGATAAGTTTGTTTTAAGTGCAAAAAAAATCACAAATTTTAATGCACCGTATAATCTTGTAAAAAAAATGCGTGCATCCATATTAGTACTCGGACCTTTGTTAGCTAGAACTGGAAAAGCAACAGTATCTTTACCTGGAGGATGTTCAATAGGTCTGAGACCAGTTGATATTCATTTAAAGTCTTTAGAGAAATTAGGCGCAAGAATTTCTATTGAAAAAGGGTATATTAATGCTGTCGCTCCAAAAGGATTAAGGGGAAATAAAATTATTTTCCCTAAAGTATCTGTTGGAGCAACTGTAAATGTTCTTATGGCTTCTGTCTTAGCAAAAGGTACTACAGAAATTTATAATGTAGCAAAAGAACCAGAAATAGAAGATTTAGGTCTTTGTTTAAAATCTATGGGCGCAAAAATTGATGGTTTAGGAACAAGCAAAATAACAGTAGATGGAGTAAGTAAATTAAAAGAAACTAGCCATAGAGTAATGTTTGATAGAATAGAAGCTGGGACATATGCTTTAGCAGTTGCTATAGCTGGCGGTGAAATAGAATTAATAGGAGCAAAAAAAAAGTTACTGACATTCTTTTTAAATATATTAGAAAGCATAGGCGTGGAGTATATTGTAACTGATAAAAGTATAATATTTAAGAAAAGATCAAATTCATTAAATCCTGTTGATATTATAACAGAGCCCTACCCTGGATTTCCAACTGATTTACAAGCGCAGTTAATGGCAGTTATGTCAATGTCAAATGGAACATCGGTTATTACAGAAAATATTTTTGAGAATAGGTTTATGCATGCTCCAGAACTTATTAGAATGGGTGCCAAAATAAAACTAAAAGGTAATTTAGCTATTGTTGAAGGAGTTAAGAAATTAAAAGGAGCAGAGGTTATGGCAACAGATTTGAGAGCTTCGGTGTCGTTGGTGCTAGCAGGCTTGGCTGCAGAAGGGACAACTAATATTGATAGGATATATCATATAGATAGAGGTTATCAAGATATTGTAAAAAAACTTCAAATTTGTGGCGCAAACATTAATAGAATAGAAGTATGAAAATAAATTCTGAAATTATATTAGCAATACCAAAAGGTAGAATAGCAAAAGAAATAACTTCATTACTTTCTTCGTTAAATCTTAATCCTGAAAAAGGTTTTTTTGAAGAAGATAAAAATAGAAAACTTTTGTTTAAAACAAATACAAAAAATTTCTTTTTGACCAAAGTAAGAAATTTTGATGTTCCAACGATTGTTGCATTTGGAGGAGCTGACTTTGGAATTGTAGGAAGTGATGTAATAAATGAATTTGATTATGAAGAAATTTATTCACCTATAGATCTTAAATTAGGTAAATGTTCAATGGTTTTAGCTAAAAAAAAAAATGATAAAATAGACCCAGATGCAAGTATAGTTAAAGTAGCTTCCAAATATCCATCAGCAACACAAAATTTCTTCGAAAATAAAGGTAAACAGGTTGAATGTGTTAAACTAAATGGTTCAATTGAGATAGCTCCTCAATTAGGAATTTCTGAAATGATAGTAGACCTAGTTTCTACTGGTAAAACATTAAAAGAAAATAATTTAGAAATTGTTGAAAAAATAAGCGATATTTCTTCTAATTTAATTGTTAATAGAGCTTCTTTAAAAACTAAATCTGATGATATTAATAAAATTATAGAACTTTTCGAAAAAGAAATATTATGAGTGTAAAAATAATATCTAAAGAAAATGATATAAAAAAATTTTTATCTAATCAGATAAATAAAAATAAATCTTTAAATCTTAAAGTAGATAAGGAAGTTGAAAAAATATTTAAAAATATAAGAAATAATCGGGATAGGGCTTTATTTAACTACGCAGAAAAATTTGACAGATGTAAATTAAATAAGAAAAATATAAAAATAGATAAAAAAAAAATAAAATTTTTTGCAAAAAAATGCCCTAAAGAAATTGCAAATGCTTTGATTTTTTCCGCATCAAGAATAAAAAAATTTCACTTACATCAAATTCCGAAAGGATATAAATATAAAGATAAAAAAGGAGTTGTCTTAGGATCTAAATGGGAGCCAATAGATTCTATTGGTATTTATGTTCCTGGTGGTACAGCAAGTTATCCTAGCTCAATATTAATGAACTCTATCCCTGCAAAAATAGCTGGTGTAAAAAAGATATCAATGGTTATGCCACAAAAAAATATAGAACTAGATCCTATAATTGCTAAAGCTGCTGAAATATCAAATATAGATCAAATTTATAGAGTTGGTGGGGCTCATTCAATAGCTGCACTTGCATGGGGAACTGAATCAATAGATCCAGTAGATAAAATTGTTGGACCAGGCAATATTTATGTTTCAATTGCAAAAAAGAAAATTTTTGGTGAGGTAGGTATTGACATGGTTGCTGGACCATCAGAAATATTAGTTGTTTCAGATAAAAAAAATAACCCAGAATGGATAGCAGCAGATTTATTATCTCAAGCAGAGCATGATGAAAATTCCCGCTCAATTTTGATAACTAACAATCTCAACTTTGCAAAAAAAGTAAATATTGCAGTTAATTATCTTTTAAAAGAATTACCTAGATATAAAATAGCATCTAAAAGTTGGATAAATAATGGAAAAATAATAATTGTAAAAAATATTTTTAATTCTTTTGATATTATCAACCAGTTGGCACCAGAGCATCTTGAATTAGCTATAGATAATCCAGAAAAAATTCTTAATAAAGTTAATAATGCTGGATCAGTATTTTTAGGCAGATTTACACCAGAAGCAATAGGTGATTATGTTGCTGGTCCTAATCACGTTTTACCAACTGGCAGGACTGCAAGATTTTCTTCAGGCTTAGGCGTTATTGATTTTATGAAAAAAATTACATTTACGAAGTGTAATAAAAAAAGCTTGCTTTTATTATCTAATTCGGCCATAAAAATAGCTAAAGCAGAGGGATTAGAAGGGCATGCTTTGTCGATTAATATTAGGAGAAATAAATAATAATGGTTAAAGAAGAATCTTTAGAATTCACGGGAGTAGTATTAGAACTTTTACCTAATGCTATGTTTAAAGTCAAACTTGAAAATAATCATGAAGTTTTAGCTCACACTTCTGGAAAATTAAGAAAAAATAGGATAAGAGTTTTGGTTGGTGATAAAGTTGATGTTGAAATGACGCCGTATGATCTAACTAAAGGCAGAATAGTATATAGACACAAAGATAATTAGTTTTTGTATTTTGATTTCTAAAGAAAATAAGATTATATTAAAACCTTTTAAGATTTATGCCCAGGTAGCTCAGTCGGTAGAGCAAAGGACTGAAAATCCTTGTGTCGGTGGTTCGATTCCGCCCCTGGGCACATTTTTATATTGGATATGAAAAAAAAGATAGCTTTAATAACAGGTATAACAGGACAAGATGGCGCTTATTTAGCAAATCTTCTTCTAAATAATAATTATAAAATTTTTGGAGCATATAGAAGAAGTTCTTCATTAAATTTATGGAGATTAGAAGAATTAGGTATTTTAGACTCTATTGAATTGGTTTCTTTTGAATTATTAGAAAAATCAAATATTGAAAGAGTTATAAAATTAATAAATCCAGATGAAATCTACAATTTAGCAGCACAAAGTTATGTGGGGACTTCTTTTGAAAATCCTATTTATACAACTCAAGCAAATGCATTAGGGGCTTTAAGAATTTTAGAATCAATAAGAATGATTAATAAAAACATTAAATTTTATCAAGCATCGTCTTCTGAAATGTTTGGAGAAGGAATTCCGCAAAAATTAAACGAAAAATCTATGTTTCACCCTAGAAGCGCTTATGCTGTTTCTAAAGTTTTTGGTCATCAAATAACAATTAATTATAGAGAAGCTTATGGTATTTTTGCTTGTTCAGGTATTTTATTTAACCACGAGTCACCTTTGAGAGGAACAGAATTTGTAACAAGAAAAATTACATCTACTTTAGCTGAAATCCAAGCTGGAAGAAAAAAAACTTTAGAACTTGGAGATTATTATGCAAAAAGAGATTGGGGATATGCAGTTGATTTTGTAGAAGGGATTTGGAGAATGATGCAAAATGATAAGCCAAAAGATTATGTTTTAGCTACTGGAGAAGCTCATTCTGTAAAAGAGTTTGCTACGATAGCAGCAAGAACTATGGGTTTTGATTTAATTTGGAAAGGAAAAAAAACAAATGAATATGCAATTGATAAAAATACAAAAAAAGTTTTAATAAAAAAGAATAGTAAATTTTATAGACCTTCTGATGTTTCTTTTTTAAGAGGAGATGCAAAAGAAGCAAAAAAAGATTTAGGTTGGAAACCAAAAGTTAAGTTTAAAGAATTAGTAAAGATTATGGTTGAAAGTGATAAAAAAAAATCTCTTAAAGGCAAAATATTGCAATAATTTAATTTCTATTATAAATATCTTCAAATCTTATAATATCGTTTTCTAATAATTTATCGCCAGTTTGAATTTCAATAATTGTAAGTGGTTTTTTTTCTTTGTTTTCAACTCTATGTTTTGCACCTTTAGGTATATCAATTGATTGATTTTTTTTTAAATCATAATTTTTATTATTTTTAGTTATGCGTGCATTTCCTTTAACAACAATCCAATGTTCTGATCTGTATTTATGTTTTTGATATGATATTTTTTGTTTAGGATTTATTATTAATTTTTTTACTTGGTAGTTTTTTTTAGTTAAGAGCACTTCAAAAGACCCCCACGGTCTATATACTTTAGGATGGTATTGGACTTTTTCATTATTTTTTTTTGATAAAATTTCAACATTTTCTTTAATATTAACATCTTTATCATTTGGCATTATTAATAATGCATCTTTAGTTGATATTATAATTAAATCTTTTTGTCCTATAACCATTACTTGCTGGTTTTCTGTTTGTATTAAGCAATTTCTCACATCTTTTGTTTCAACCGATCCTTTTATGAGATTATTTTTCTTATCTTTTTTTGATAAATTAAAAATAGATGGCCATGAACCAACATCACTCCATTCAATATCGAAGTTTTTTACAATAACATTATCTGATTTCTCTATTACAGATATATCTATTGGTTTTGAAATAATTTTAGAAAAATATTTTTTTGCTAATCTTAAAAAATCAAGATCTTTATTAGCAAATTTAATAGATTTTAACGATTGATTTAAAGTTTCTTTATCATAGAGATTAATTTCTTTTAACATCAAACTAGCTTTAAAAAAAAACATGCCTGAATTCCAAAAGAAATTTTTATTTTTAAGATATTTTTTTGCTTTATCTAAAGAAGGTTTTTCCTTAAATTCTTCTACATAAAAAGTATTACTTTTTTTATCAAAAATCTTTCCTTTTTTTATATAACCAAAGTTTTTATCTGGTTGCTTAGGTTTAATCCCAAATATAATAATTTTGTTTTTATCGCAAACGTCAGAACAATTACTAATTGTTTTATGAAAATTATTTGTTTTGTTAATCTTGTGATCAGATGATAAAACTAAAATTTTTGCATTTTCATCTATTTTTTTTAATATTAACGAAGCTATAGTTACAGCAGCAGCTGTATTTTTTCCAATAGGTTCAAGTATTATTAATTTAGGTTTAATGCCAATTTCTCTTAATTGCTCAGCTATCAAAAACCTGTGTTCATCGTTGCAAATTAATATAGGAGGGTGAAATATTTTTTTATTTTTTATTCTAATTAAAGTTTCTTGAATTAATGTATAATTAGAGTTAATTTTTAAAAATTGTTTTGGGAATGATAAACGAGATTGGGGCCATAAACGTGTTCCGGATCCCCCAGATAATATTACTGGATATATTTTATTAATTTTCACTATTTATGATTTATGAGCAAGCCTAAACGAAATCAATCAAAAAATATAGTTATTTCTACCCAATGCTTTCTACCTGTTTTAGGGGGCATGGAAAATTTAATGGGAAACTTAGCAAAAAATTTGCATAAAAAAAAATACAATATTTTCGTATTTGCTGATGGTAAAAATTCTACTCATGAAAAACAATATGATAAGAAACTAAATTATGAAATAATTAGATATAGTGGCATAAAGATTCTAAGAAAAAGAAGAAAAATACGTGATATTAAAAAATTTATTAATTTTAAAAAAAATATAAACTCCATATTTTGCGACTCTTGGAAAAGTGCTGAAAATTTAGTTAATAATAAAGTTCTTAATAACCAAAGAATTTTTTGTTTAGCACATGGAAATGATGTTTTAGCTGGAAAAAATTTATTAAAAAAAAAAAGAATTAAAAAAACATTAAATAATTGCGACCAGGTTATTTCAAATTCTAAATTTACAAAAAATAAAATAATTGATTTAGGAATTAAATCTAAAAAAATAAAAGTGATATACCCTGGAATTGATACATGTAATGTTAATTCTAAAAAAAATACTAGTGTCTTTAAAAAATATAAAAAATTTAGACCTATTTTATTGACAATAGCAAGGCTTGAAAAAAGGAAGAACCATAAAAGAATTATTTATGCAGTTAATGATTTAGTCAAAGAATTTACAAATATGCTTTATCTTATAGCAGGTGAAGGACCAGAAATAAAAAAAATAACTAAATTAATCAATAGTTTAAGTCTAAATAATAATGTAAAAATTTTAGGAAAAGTAGATGAAAAAGAAAAAGCTATTTTATATAAAATATCTGATTTACATGTAATGCCAACTATTCATGATAAAAAATATTTATCAATTGAAGGCTTTGGAATTTCATATATTGAAGCTGGCATTAATGGAATACCTTCAATATCAAGTGGCGTAGGTGGGACCAAAGAGTCTGTTATTAATGGTAAAACGGGAATTATTTGTGATCCAAACAGCACATCCTCTATTAAAAATTCTATAAAAAAGTTATTAGTTAATAAATATATATATAAAAAAATGTCTAAAAATTCTAAAATTTTTTCAAAAAAATTTTTATGGAAAAATACTATTAAAAATTATTTAAAAATAATTTAGAAAGATTCTAATAAAATGATATATAAGTCTCGCTATTTAGATATTGCATTGATCATTATTTTTTTTTATTCAATTTTTTTTGTTATACATAAGTTTTTAGGGGGGAAAGTTCCTTTTTGGGATTTTCATATAATTTACTGCGCTTCAAATACATTTTTTTCAGGAAATATTCCCTATGGGTTGGAAGCACATGGAGAATGTTTACATCCAAACATTACACTTACCGCAAATTTTTTACCTAGTACATATGAAATACTTAAGTATTTTGGTTCTTTAAATATTTTAGTTGCAAATTTTATTTGGATACTTCTTGAGATAATTTCTATTTTTTTGTTATTTATTGTACTAAAAAAAATATTTAAATTTGAATATCAGTTGAGAAATATTCTTTTAATACTTTTTTCTTTTGGAAGTACAATTTTTATGAGTTTTATTTCAGGAAATATTTCTGTAATTTTATATGGATTATTAGCTCTTGGAATCAATTTTTTATACAAAAAACTTTTTAATTTTTATTACTTAATTGTTTTATTCGTTTCTTTGTTTAAATTTTATTATCTAGCTTTTTTTATTTTACCTTTTTATATCTTAGGTTGGAAATCGCTAAAAAATATAATTGCTTATTTATTTTTATTTTTTGTAATTCAATATTCTTTTTATCTAAAAAATCCAGATTTAACGATAGCTTTTTTTGAAGTAATTCAAGGAAATATTGAAGGAAACTTGCCAATAAGATTTCAAACTGGAACAGGTTTATATTCTATAATTGAGAAAATGCCATGGGTTTTTACAGGTATAAATGATTTTGAAAAAAGTTTTTTCCCATTAGAAATAAATTTTTTAATTTGGTTTGTTGTAAGTTTTACAATAACATTGACAACATTTTTTTGCTTGAATAGTGAGAAAATTAGAAAAAGTAAAAAGCACTTTTTGTTTTGCATATCATTTGGTGTATTGATAATTAATTTAATATTTCCTCGTTTAGTTGTTTATGATTTAATTTTAACTGTTCCAATTTTATTTTATCTTTTAAATCAAATAAATTTTACAAAACTAGGAATAAATGAATTTAAATCTAGATTTTTTATTATTTTTTTGTTCTTAGTTATTTTTGATCATCACTTCCCTTTTTTTATATCTATTAGCTTTTTATCACTTTTTATTTATTCGGAGCTATATAAAAAAAACGTGTTTACATCTTAAGTTTCTTTTTTAATATCTCTAGACAAAATCTTTTCTATTGTCTCTTTTATTTTATTTCTTTTGTATAGTATTTTATAAACAGCTTCACAAACAGGCATTTCTATTTTTTTTTTTCTAGACAATTTAAAAATAGTTTTTGAATTCAATACCCCTTCCGAGACAGTTTTTTTGAATTTTATAACTTGTTTAATTTTCTTACCTTTACCTATTAATAAGCCCGTTGTAAAATTTCTAGACAAATTCGCATTACAAGTGAGCATCAAATCTCCCAGTCCTGAAAGTCCATTAAACGTAAATTCTTTAGCTCCATAGGCAACGCCAATTCTTTTCATTTCAACTAAACCTCTTGATATAAGCGCAGCCCTTGCATTTAAACCAAGATTTTGACCTTCAACTATACCTGATGCAATCGCTAATATATTTTTAATAATACCGCCAAATTGCACACCAATAATATCATTCGAATAATAACATCGAAATATTTTAGAATTAATAAGTTTAGCTAATTTTTTTGCGTCATTTTGATTTTTAGATGCAACTGTAACTGCTGTTGGTTTTTTTTTAGCAACTTCTATAGCAAAACTTGGGCCAGATAATATTGCAAGTTTAGCTTTAGGAAGTATTTTTTTAATTAGATCACTTATTAATAATTGAGAATTGTGTTCAATTCCTTTAGAACAATTTAAGAAAATCATTTCTTTTTTATAAATCTCTTTAAATTTTATAATTATCTTTTTTACAAATTGTGAAGGGATACATATAAAAATAAATTTACAATTTTTAAGATCTTCTAAATTATTTGTTGCAAAAACATTACTAGGTATTTTTATTTTAGGTAAAAAAATTTTGTTATGCCTGTATTTATTTATATTTAGTACAGTTTGTTTTTCGTTAGACCACAAGGTTATATTTTCTTTTTTATTTAAGCAGCAGGCTAATGCAGTGCCCCAGGCCCCAGATCCCAATATACCAATTCCTTTTAATGTATTTGCCATAAATTATTATTAAATAAAATTACTTAATTTTTTTCGATTAATATAACCTTCTCTTAATATTTTTATTTCCCTTTTTGTTACATCTACAATTGTAGAATCTCTTTTAAATTTAGTATTTCCACCATTAATTACAGTTATTTTTTCATT
>PTKO01000010.1 GCA_002937775.1 Alphaproteobacteria bacterium MarineAlpha6_Bin4
CTTATCTATCGATGATTTTTTATTAGTAATACAAATTAATATAATTGAAGCTATTAAAAAAGAAATAGAAGAGAAAAAAAATGTAGATAAAGAAGTTATTGAGATTTTTATCAATTTATTCTTTGAAATAAATAAAAAAATTAATAATTCAAAAACTTTTGAGTTAGATAGTGTGCAAATTATAAATACAGTTGAATATATCTTTATTAAAAAATCAGAACAATTAAAAAAATATAAAAATGGATGATAATTCATTCTTTGTTACTACGCCAATATATTATGTTAATGATTCTCCCCATATAGGTCACGCCTATACTAGTATTGCTTGCGATGTGATTGCTAGATTTAATCGTTTAAATGGTAAAAAAACTATGTTTTTAACAGGGACTGATGAACATGGTTTAAAAATAGAGCAGGCAGCAAAAAAAAAAGCTATGAACACAAAAGAATTTGTTGATGAAATGAGTTTAGATTTTAAAAAATTAACAAAAACATTGAATCTTACTAATGATTTTTTTGTAAGAACTACAGAAAACTTTCATAAAAAAGCTTCGCAACATATTTGGAAAATATTAAAAAAGAATGATGAAATATATTTAGATAAATACAAAGGTTGGTACTCAGTTAGCGATGAGGCCTATTTTAATGATGACGAGATCACTACTGATAAAAAAACTAAAAAAAAATTTGCACCATCAGGAAATGAAGTTCAATGGGTTGAGGAGGAAAGTTATTTTTTCAAACTATCAAAGTGGCAAGATAAATTATTAGATTTTTATAAAAAAAACCCAAATTTTATTGGCCCAGATTCTAGAAAAAACGAAGTTGTAAGTTTTGTAAAAAATGGATTAAATGATTTATCAATTTCTAGAACAACCTTTTCATGGGGAGTTGAGGTACCAGATGATAAAAAACATATCATGTATGTTTGGTTAGATGCTTTAATAAATTATTTGTCTGCAATTGGATATCCAGATAAAAAATATAAAGAATTTTGGCCTGCAAACTTACATATAGTAGGTAAAGATATTATTAGATTTCACGCAATATATTGGCCTGCATTTTTATTAGCAGCAGAAATTGAACCTCCAAAAAGAATATTTGCTCATGGATGGTGGACAAATGAGGGAAAAAAAATTTCTAAATCTTTAGGCAATGTTATAGATCCGAATGAAATTATTAAGAAATATGGCCTAGATACACTGCGTTTTTTTTTATTGAAAGAAGTTCCGTTTGGTAATGATGGAGATTTTTCAAAAGAATCTTTGCAAAGAAGAATAAATAACGATTTAGCAAACGATCTAGGTAACCTTGTTCAAAGAGTATTAACAATAGTAAATAAAAATTTGAACGGCCAATTAAATAAAATTAAAGAAATTAGAGATAGTGATAAAAAACTTTATGAATATCCTAAGGAAATTTTAAAAACAATTGAATTAAGTTATGAAAATCAAGAATTTCACAAGGTAATAGAAAGTATATGGAAATTAATTTCAGAAGCAAATAAGTATGTTGATGAAAATGCGCCCTGGAAATTATTAAAAAAAGATAAAGAAAGAGCAGGGGATGTTTTAAATATATTAGTTCTTATAATTGCTAAAATAGCTATTTTTTTGTCACCTATTATGCCGAATACATCTGAAAATATTTTAAATAAAATAGGCTTGAGTACTAAAAAATTAACTATGAAACATATTAATAACAATAGTTTTTTAAATACTACTTTTAAGATAAAAAAACCTGAAATAATTTTTCAAAAAATTGAATAATGAATAAAATTATTGATAGCCATTGTCATTTAAATTTTCCGCAATTTAAAGGAAAACTTAATGAAATTATCAAAAGGGCTTCTGATAACGGTATATATAGAATGCTTACAATATCAACAAAATTAAGTGAAATCAGTGATATAGAAGCTATTTCTAATTCATATTCTGAAGTATATAATTCAGTCGGTGTTCATCCACACGAATGCATGAATTATAAAGACTTAAGCTTAGAAGATTTGATAAAACATACAAAAAGTAGCAAATGCATTGGTATTGGTGAATCTGGACTTGATTTTTACTATGAAAATAGCCCAAAGGAACTTCAAATTAAATTATTTAGAATTCATATTGAAGCTGCTAGAAAATCTAGTCTACCTTTAATTGTACACACAAGAAATGCTGATAATGAAACTATACAAGTACTTGAAGATGAAATGAAGAAGGGTGTTTTTAAAGGTTTAATACATTGTTTTAGTACAAGCAAGGAATTGGCAAATAGAGCTATAAATATGGGGTTTTATATTTCTTTATCAGGAATTATCACCTTTAATAAATCAAATGAATTAAGAGACATTATAAAAGATCTTCCATTAAATAAATTACTTGTTGAGACTGACGCTCCATATTTAGCGCCTGAACCTTATAGAGGCAAATGTAATGAACCTAGTTATGTTTTACATACCGCAAAAATTCTTGCTGAACTTAAAAATAAAAATTTAACTACAATAGCTGAAACAACCACTGAAAACTTTAATAAATTGTTCAATCTATGAATATAGTAATTATATATATGATTTCCCATAATATACGTTATGCGACAATAGAAGATAAAGATAGATAATACAATAAGTTATAAACATCAAAAGTGAAAAACAAAAAAATCATATTAAATATAGTCATAGCTATAATAATTGTATGGATTGCTAAAATAACGATTGTAATCTCAGACGTAATAGCATCATCAATAGTATTAAATTTAATTTTAAAGGGCTCATTTCTAATTTTAGTACTTTATCTAACCACCCTTCTATTTAAAGAGACAGATAATAAAAAATACATTATTACCGTTAACTTTGTAATAACACTTTCTCTTTTATTTCTGGGAAGCCTAGTTATAGATTTTACCAGTAGTTACTTTAATCAAAAAAAAGAAAAAACATATATTCAAAAAAGAAGTAAAGAAGCTAGTAAAGTTGGGATTAAAATTGATATGAGAAACATTTCAAATGTAGCGAAAGAATTATCAGCCGAAATTGTATATGCGCCAATAATGTTTTTAAAAGAATATAAGGAAAAAAATAATTATAAAAATTCAATTTTTCCATTAGGTGGAATTTCAAACACTTTAACTGTAGATTGTAATGAAAATGGGCCCTTCTCTATTTATTTTAGTGATAGGTATGGTTTTAATAATGATGATAAAATTTATGACAGTACTGAAAAAAAAATAATTTTAATAGGAGACTCTATGGTTCAAGGTAATTGTGTCGACCAGAAAGATACAATTTCAGGCCACTTACATAATAAAGGTTATCAAGCAATTGGATTAGGAATGTCTGGCAATGGGCCATTATTAGAATTTGCTATATTAAAAGAATATGCTTTAAAATTAAATCCTTCTTCAGTAATTTGGGTATATTTTGAAAATGATATTATTGATCTTAAAAGGGATTTACAACTACCAATACTAAGGGATTATATATATAACAATTTTACTCAAAATATTATAAATAGACAAAATGAAGTAGATAATTTTTGGGTAGCATGGTCTCCTAAAGAAATAGAACAAAATAAAAAAAAAAATAATTTAAAAGATAATTTAAAAAAAGTAGAAAGATCTTTTTTTTTAAAACCTATAAAAGATTTGTTATATAAATTTAACAATAAATATATTCAATACGATAAAGTAGATAGTAAAAATATAGATGAATTTATAGAAATTATAAAAAAAGCAAAATATGAAAGTGAAAAAAAAGGCTCTGAATTTTATTTTGTTTATTTACCTATGTATGAAAGTTTAATAAATAAAGAACCTAAAAATAAAAAAATAATATTAAATAAATTAGATAATATTGGCATAAAGTATGTCGATTTTTTTTATGAACTAAAAAAATTAGAAGATCCATTATCTTTGTATCCTTTTAGACTAAGAGGTCATTTTACAAAAGAAGGATATAAATTAATAGCAGATAAAATTGAAAAAAAATTTTTAACAACAAATTAAATTATTAATCGTAATAATTATGAGTCTTATAAAAAAAATACTTAATAACACAAATACTTTATCTTCTTATAAAATACCTACATTTATATTTAAAATAATTTTTTTTTTTATAATATTAAATTCTTTTATATTATTATATTTATCCACCACATACCTAATAAATGATATTTATCTTGATCAAAATGATCCTTTAATTGCATCACTTTCTTGGTTTTTTGAAATAAATAAATCTATATATAACGACATAAATAGTTCTGAAAGATATTCTGGTCCTTGGGGACCATTGATTTATTTATTTAATTATTTTCCAATGAAATTATTAGGCCCTTCTATTTTTACTTCAAAAATATTTAATTTTTTATGCCTTTTTACATCAATAATTGCATTCTTTTTACTAATAAAAAAAATGACAAGAGATAACAGTACATCGTTTTTTTTCACGGGTCTTTTATCAATGATTTACTTAAGTACTAACGCAGCACCTCTTAGTATCAGGAATGATTCATTAGGTTATTTATTAATAATAATTTCATTATTTTTTTGTTTATCAAATAATAAATTTAAATCATATTCAAATACTGTTTCTTTTGGAATATTGGCAGCAATATTAATAAATCTCAAACCACAATTTGCTTTATGCTTATTACCATCTTTTTTTTATTGCCTAGAGAAAAATTATAAGTTAATTAAAATTTTTTTAATTTTTATAACAACTTTTTTTGTTACTTTTTATATTATTTGGTCTTTTGAAAATTTATCATTAATTAATTATATTTTGTGGCTACAAATAATATTAAATGATATAGGAAATTTTACTTTAGATATTTTTTTAAAAAATTTTTGGTTTTTACTGTACCTAATTATTCCTCTATCAATATTATTTTTTTTTAATTTAAAATTAATTTTTATAAAAGAAAAAATTTTTTTTTCATTACTAATTTTTATATCCATGGTATTTTGCTTATACTCTTCTAGAGATGGAGGTGGTACAGCGGATCTTTTTATATTAATACCTTATTATTTTTTTATATTTTTTTTAATTTTAAAAAATAATAATTACTTTAACAAAAAAGAATTACAAGGTTTACTAATAATTTTTACAATAATATTTTTATCTTTTTATACACATTCTTCAACAAAGGGTGTTGTTAAGACTATCCAATTTATAAAAAGCAACGAGTTATCTAAACAAATTAAAGAAGTTGATAAAATTTTAAAAACCTATCCTAAAGGTACAAAAATTTCTATAGGATACGGTTCATCATTAAAAGGTTATTTAAATTTATATACAAGACCTATGCTTATTTATAATAATGATTATTTTTTTGTTGAACTACCTCATTTATTTTTAACTTCAACATCAAGACCTATAGAAGATAAAACGTTAAAAAGTATATCAAATTGTATAAATGATGTTTATTTAATACCACAAGGAGAGCTACCTTTTGTCTTGAAAAACAATAAAGAATATTTTTCAAATAATTTAATAAAAATGTTTAATACAAGTTTTAAAAAAAAGGAAAGTTACCAATTTTTTGATGTTTGGGAATGTATAAAATAATTTATGCAAAGATAAATGATCTAACAAATTTTAAAATCCAACTAACTCTAAAATAGTAAGTTCTATAAGCTTTATCTAAATACTTCCTTACAATATTTTTATCTAGAGAATTATGTTTATAAACTAAATTATATTGATCAGATTCTTCATAACTTTTTGTAATAATTTTATTTTTATATTCATTAAAAATTGGGGTACCAGGGTACGGTGTCCAAACACTGAATTGCGCGTAGGTAGTATTCAGTTTTTTTGCGTAATTTATTGTGTTATCCATGGTTTCTTCTTTATCCGTTGGAAATCCAAGAATAAACATAGATGAAACTTGTATGTTATTTTTTTCTAGTTCTCTTATTTTTTTGAATTGTAAATCTTTCTCAATTGTAAATCTGTTAGCATCTTCAAGTACCTCAGGATGAGCACTTTCTACACCACATTTTACAGCAGCTAAACCTGATTTTTTTAGTATTTTTATTAATTCTTTATCTAAAATTCTCAAATGAGTTTCAATTATATATTTAACATTAAGTTTTCGATTTATGAGTTCTTTTGCAAATTCAATTGTGTGTTTATTGTTTATTGAAAACACAGGATCTCTAAAGACAAACATTTTAATATTCATATTTTTCTTCCAATATTCCATTTCATCAACTATTTTTTTAGGAGATCTTTGTCTAACTTTTCTTCCTTGTTGTAGCGGATAAACACAATACTTAAAACATGAATAAGGACAACCTCTTGTTGCAAGCATTGGAATAGTGGAATAATTCCCAAATAATTTACTGACTTTTTTTGGGTCAGTTATTATTGTCTTCCAATCTGGATAAGGTAGATCATCTAATTCAAATGAATGATCAAATGTAATTATTTTTTTTTTTAAATCTTCTACATAGTGTTTTTTTTGTAAAAAATAAAACTCAGGTTCTCCTAAAATTACAGTTGCTCCAGCATCATTATAGATTTTTGGTTGATTTGTTGCAAAAGGTCCAATAGCAAAAACATCCCCTCCTTTTGATTTAATTTTCTTAATTGCATTAATTTCTGTTTCACAACACACTATTGAACTAGCAACAATATACAGATCATAATCTTCAAAATTACTAGTCAGTTCTTTACTAAAAGTAACTTGATTTCCATTTTTTTTAAGTACTGAAATAGTGTAAGCAACAAACATAGGTGACCAATCATGAACTTTTTTTAGAGTTTTTTTTAATAATCTTGGAATTAAAGTATCTCCAAAGTTATTACCTGTACCATAACCGCCACTAGTATCTTTTGATATACGATGCTCTACATCTTTATAAACGTCTAGAACTAGTATTTTCATAGAAATTATTTTTTTAATTTTTTTTAATACTAATTGAATTTATTTTTAGATAAAACCAATTCTTTATTATTACATAGATGACTGAAAATATGTGATAAAATCTTATTTTTTTACCCTCCTCTAAACTTCTACCGTGGTAACTAATCGGTACCTCGTAAACTTTTTTTGCTTTTGGAACTATATAAGTTAGGATTTCTGCTTGTCCATCAAAACCCTTATATTTAAGTTTTTTATTTTTAAGTAATTCTTTTTTAAAAACAAGATAACAACTGTAAATATCACTAAGCGTTGAATTAAATAAAGCGTCAAAAATCAAAGTTATTATTTTATTACCGACTAAATTCCAAAAATTTAAACACTTAGTTAAAGGTGATGCTTTTAGTCTACTTCCCATCACTATATCTGCAGAATATTTAATTATTGGTTCAAATAACTTTTGATAATCAGACGTATCATATTCTAAATCTGCATCTTGAAATAAAATATAATCACCAGTGCTCTCATTAAGTCCTTTTATAACTGCCGCGCCTTTTCCTAAATTTTTTTCTAATAAAAAAATCTTATCATACAAATCTTTGTTTTTTTTTAATAAAGAATTAGTTTTATCATTAGAGCAATCATCGACTACAATTACTTCAAAGCTAATTTTATTATTTTTTTTCTTTTCTTCCCGAATTTTTTTTAGGACATGGATAATCGTTTTTTCTTCATTAAAAACGGGTATAATAATTGATATTTTTTTCATTTTTAATTAATTAATTTTTTTATAGATAATAATTAAAAAAATCAAATAATGGTAGTATTAATAACAGGAGCATCATCTGGAATAGGAAAAGCTTGCGCAAAAATATTCTCAAAAAAAGGTTATAAAACTATTTTAATTGGTAGAAGAAAAAATCTTTTGTTAAAACTATCAAAAGAATTAGGTGAAAAAAATAATTTACCAATAAAATTAGATGTAAGAAATAAGAAACAAGTTTTTAAAATAATATCTAAACTACCAAATAGTTTTAAGAAAATTTCCATATTAATAAATAATGCTGGACTTGCATGGGGCTTGGAACCCTCTCATAAAGTTGATATTAAGAAATGGGAAACAATGATCGATACTAACTGTAAAGGTCTTATATATGTTACCCGTGCAGTGTTACCTGGTTTAATTAAAAGAAATAAAGGACATATTATAAATTTAGGTTCAGTAGCTGGTACCTATCCTTATGCTGGAGGAAATGTTTATGGTGGAACTAAAGCTTTTGTTAAACAATTCTCACTAGGTTTAAAATCGGATTTATTAGGTACAAAAGTAAAAATAACAAACATTGAACCTGGTATGGCTGATACTGAATTTTCACTTGTAAGATTTTCCGGTAATAAAAAAAAAGCTAAAAATGTTTATAAAAATATGTCTCCTTTAACTGGTAAAGATATTGCAGAAACGATATTTTGGTCTATAAACAGACCGGTGCATGTAAATATTAATAGAATTGAATTAATGCCTTTACAACAAGGGTTTAATTTTTTTGCTATCGATAGGTCTGGGAAGATTAAATAATAAAAATTTCTTATTTTTTCTTATTTTTTTTTTTATTAGTTCTAAAAGTTTTTCTTTACCAAGTTTTAACTTTGAAGAAAATAATATAGTATTTTCTTTCTTTTTTGAGTAATTATTAAAAAAACTTAAATCATCATTATTTAATAAATCAAACTTATTCCAAACTTCTATAATTTTTTTTTGGTTGAAATTCACTCCAAGAATTGTTTGTAGAATCTTTTCCACTGTTTCTTTCTGATTTTCCCATTCAGGATTTGATACATCTATTACATGCAATAAATAATCAGAATAATTTATTTCATCTAATGTTGTTTTAAAAGATACTACAAGCTCAGTTGGTAAATTTTTAATAAAACCTACCGTGTCTGACAAAATAAAATGTTTTTTAGGAGATATAAAACATTTTCTCATTGTTGTATCTAATGTTGCAAATAATTGGTTTTTAACAAAAACTTTTTCTTTTGTTAAAAAGTTGAAAAGAGTTGATTTTCCAGCATTTGTATAACCTACTAGAGAAATAAATGGATTTGAGTTTTTATTTCTATTAGTTCTTTGAATTAATTTATTAGATTCAATTTTTTTTAATTCATTTTTTATTTTACTAATACGTTTATTTATTTGCCTTTTATCACTTTCAATTTGTCTTTCACCTGGACCACCCATGAAACCATACCCACCCCTTTGTCTTTCTAAGTGCGTCCATGATCTAACCAATCTTGATTTTTGATATGTTAAGGAAGCTAATTCTACTTGAAGCTTTCCATGTTTAGTAACAGCTCTTTCGCCAAAAATTTCTAATATTAAACCTGTTCTATCTAAAATCTTACAATTAAAAATTAATTCAAGATTTCTTTGTTGAACAGGAGATATTTGTGTATTTATTAATAGCAGATTGCTTGAGTATTTTTTTAAATAAATTTTAAAATTATC
Organism: Alphaproteobacteria bacterium MarineAlpha6_Bin4; assembly: GCA_002937775.1. Taxonomy (GTDB): domain Bacteria; phylum Pseudomonadota; class Alphaproteobacteria; genus CAYOOR01. The sequence goes on from PTKO01000010.1 coordinate 9,361, forward strand.
TACTTGTCCTTTTCCAAAGTATAAAGAAGGTGTAATTTTTCTTATTTTTATATTTTCTTGATATTTAACTTTTAAATTTATATTTTCAGCTAGATTAAATATTTCTTCTTCATCATACTTTGAATTTTTCTTACTAAATATAGGATTAATTATTACACAGTTTTCATTTAAAAGTTTAGAGTCATTGGCTTTATTATTAATATATGGAATTTTATTCATAAAAATAAAAAAGTTAATTTATATACAACTTCAAATTAACAATCTTTTTTAAAATTAAATCTGGTTTTTTTTTAATATCCTTTCTTTTAAACATTTTATTTTCAACAAAAATTGAGTAACATTTATTTCTCTTTGCAAATTCAATATCTATCTCATTATCTCCAACGTACCATATTTTTTTATTAGGTTTTAATGAAATTTTTTTTAAAGCTAACAATAATGGAAATTTAGAAGGCTTATCTTTCTTAGCTTCATTAGCACCAACTAAAACATCAAAATACTTTTTCCACCCTAGTTTATTAATTTCTTTTCTTAATAAAACACCATCTTTGTTGCTAATTACTCCACAAGGTATTTTTTTTTTATTTATTTTTTTTAATAAAGTTTCAACACCAGGAAATGGTTTTATTTTTTTTAAATGGATTTTTTTAAATGATTTGTAAAAAACTTCTTTTGCTATCTTCCAATCTTTTTTAAAAATTTTAGGAAACGTTTCTCTTAAGGAATATTTTGCATTTTTTAAAGTCTCTTTATTACTTTGTTTTTTTAATCCAAGCTGCTTAAGCGTCTCATTATATGAAAAAAAAATTGGATCCCAGTTATTAACTAAAGTATTGTCCCAATCAAAAAGAATTGCATTTGGTAGAGATTTAACTGATGTTTTAATCAAGCTATTTTTAATTCCTTAGATATAGAAGATTTGTTCTTAAAAATATAATCATTATACAAATTAATTATTTTTTTTGTTACATCTCCCGGTTTTCCATTTGATATATTATAATTATCTATTTTTACCACAGGTAAAACTGATAGAGTTGAACTTGTTAAAAAAGCTTCTTTTGCATTTTTTGCCTCAATTAGGTTAAATGGTTTTTCTTTGATTTTAAAATTATTTTTTTTTAAAATTTTAATTAACGTTTCTCTTGTAACGCCTTTTAAAATTTTATTATTAGCAGGATGAGTAATTATAGTGTTGGAATTTGTTATTATCCAAGCATTTGAGGATGATCCTTCAGTAATTACACCGTCGTCTATTAACCAAGATTCAAAAGCATTTTTTTCAACTGCTATTTGCTTTGACAAAATATTTGGCAATAATGATGTTGATTTAATATCTCTTCGTAGCCATCTTAAATCTTCAATAGTTATTATCTTTACACCATTTTTATAAATTTTTTTATCAATATTCAGATGTTTTGTAAAAACAATTGTTGTGGGTGAATAATTTTTTGGAAATTCATGTTTTCTTTCAGCAACTCCTCTTGTTATTTGTATATAAATATAACCATTGATAACATTGTTTACTTTTATGAGTTTTTCAAAAACTTTTTTAAATTTATTTTTATTAAATTTATATTTAATTTTTATTTCTTTTAAAGATGACTCTAAACGATCTAAATGCTGGTCAGTATCAATAGCATTGTTATCAAAAACACTTATTAGTTCATAAATTGAATCAGCAAATAAGAAACCTCTATCCTCAATGCTAATTTTTGCATTTGAATGTTTAACAAATTTGTTATTTATAAATGTAATATTTTTCATTAATAAAATCTAAATCTAACAGATAATAAATTTTCTACCTTTTTAATCATTTTTGATAAAGAAAAAAGTATTATTCTATCTCCATCATTTATTTTTAAATCTTTATGAGGTATATGAACTTCATCGTTATTTTTTAATACAGCTCCTATTTTTACACCATTTGGTAATTTTAATTCACTCATTTTCTTATTTACTACTGATGAAGCTTCAATTGCGTCAGCTTCAATAACTTCACCCTCTCCTTCTCTTAACGAATAAACTTGTCTTATATTTCCCTTTCTAATAAAACTAAGTATACGCGAAACAGTAATCGCTTGAGGACTTAAAACATCATCTATACCTAAAGGTTCAAGTATAGGTCTATAAGTTGCATCATTTGCCAAGGATATTGTTTTTTTACACCCTTGTTTTTTAGCTAGTAATGAAGTTAAAATATTTACTTCATCTTGATTAGTTACCGATATTATCGTTTCTGCTTCTGATATTTTTGCTTCATTTAAAATTTCAAGATCTAAACTACTTCCATTGATAACAAGTGTATCGTTTAATTCTGCACTAATATTTTCTGCTCTTTCTTTGTTTAATTCGATTAATTTTGTATTAGCTCCAAATTTACTATCTTCTAATCTTTTAGCTAACTCAACACCAATATTTCCTCCTCCAACTATCACGACACTTCTAGCCTTAGTTTCTTGGTGACCAAAAAAAACCATTACTTTACGTAAATCGTTTGTGTCAGCAATTACGTAGACAGAGTCGTTGATTTTTAATTTTTCATTTTCATTTGGAATTATTATTTTTTCTTTTCTAAAAATTACTAAAAAATTCATTTTTAAGCCATTGAAACCATCTTCAATCTTAGAAATTTGTTTATTAACTTGTGGACAACTGCTTTCTATTTTAATTCCCAACAAAACAATTTTTTTATTACTAAATGGTATAATTTCAAAAGCTCCTGGCGCTATTAGTCTTCTTCTTATAGCTTCTGCAACTTCAGTTTCAGGAGAAATTATAAGATCTACGGAAATTTGATTTTTTGAAAAAAGAGATTCAAAGTTTGGATCTAGATAATGTTGGTCTCTTATTCTTGCAACTTTTATTGGTATATTAAATTGTGAATTTGCAACTTCACAAGCTATCATATTAACTTCATCAGTTTGAGTTACTGCTATCAGCATTTCAGCATTTTTTGCTCCAGCTTTATCTAATATCGCTGGTTGCGAACCAGAACCGACACAAGTATTAACATCAAGATGTTCATTTATTTCTTTTAAATTTTCTTCAGACTGATCAATTATAGTTATATCATTTTTTTCTTTTGATAAATGTTGGGCTAATGTTTTTCCAACTTCTCCAGCTCCACATATTATAACTTTCATTTTTTTATACCTATTTCTTTTATTTTTCTATGCAAAGCAGATCTTTCCATTCCAATAAAATTAGCTGTTTTTGATATATTTCCACCAAATCTATTTACTTGACTAATTAGATATTGTTTTTCAAAGTTTTTTCTAGCATCTTTTATTGGTAAATTCATCATAGATTTATTTTTTTCTTCAGAATTATCTATGTTATCTTCTTTTAATATATCATTAGGGATCATATTAGCGGAAATCACATCAATTTTTTTGTTTGATGATTTAAAAAAGATATAAAGCCAATCAACAAAATTTCTTATTTGTGTAACATTTCCTGGCCATTCAGCTGTTTGTAATAAAGCGTAAACTTCATCAGATAATTTTATTTTTTTAAAACTATCATCATTTTTTTTTGATAAAAAATTATTTATAATTAGAGGTATATCTTCCCTCCTTTTCTTTATTGATGGCACTTGTATAGATGCAACATTTAATCTGTACAATAAGTCTTTTCGTAGTCTTTTATTCTCAATTTCATCATTAATATTTCGATTGGTCGATGATATAAAACGAATGTTAGTATTAAAATTATTTTTTTGCCCATCATCAAGATCAAGGGTATATGTTTCTTTTTGCAAGAAATTAGTTATCTTACCTTGTATAAAATGGTCTAAATCACATATTTCTTTTAAATATATTGTCCCCTGCCCTGCTTTTTGAATAAAACCAAGATCTTTTTTTGTTGAATCAAAATTACCAAAGAAAGTTTTGTCAAAATTCTTATTATCTAATAGAGCACAATTTATTGTTATAAAAGGTTTTGATGATCTATTTGATTGGTCATGTATCATTTTTGCTATAAGATTTTTTCCAGTTCCTGAATCTCCGCTAATCAAAACTCTTGCATTTGTAGCAGATACTTGTTTTATTTTTTTTTTTAAATTAGATACTATAGTTGTATTACCTATAAATTCTTCATTTTCACGATTTTCTTTATATGTTTCATATTTATTTTTTAAAAAAGCATTCTCTAACGCTCTATCCATGATTAAAAATAATTTTTCTGATTTAAAAGGTTTTTCAATAAAATAGAAAGCTCCTAATTTAATTGCTTTTACTGCCATATCAATATTCGCATGACCGCTAATCAAAATTACTGGTATATTTGGATTAAATTTTTTTATTATCTTTAATAATTCAATTCCATCCTTCTGACTACCTTCTAGCCACACATCTAAAAGAACTAAATCTATAGGCGTGTTTTTAATTTCATTAATTGCAGCATCAGAATTATTAGCTATATTTGAAAGATATCCTTTTGACGAAAGAATTTTTGACAAAGTTGAACAAATGTCTTTATCATCGTCAACAATTAAAATATTTTGCTTCATAAATTAAATTTAAATTTAAGTTTTTGGTATTTCAATTAAAGCTGAAGTACCATTTTTAATATTATCTATATAAAATTTCCCGTTATGCTCATGTACAATTTTTTGAACTATTGCTAAACCTAAACCGGTTCCACTTTTTTTTGTAGTAACATATGGTTCTAAAATTTTATTTTTTTGATAGTTTCTAGGCAAACCACCTCCATTATCATTAATTTTAACATAAATATTACTTTTTTTTAGATAAATACTTAAATCAATTTTACCATTAAATCTTACATTTTTATTTTCAGTTATAGATTCAATAGAATTTTTTATTAAATTCGATATTACCATTGAAAATTGTAATTCATCAATTTTAGCGTATAAATCTTTATTTAAATTTTTTGTGGTGAAAGTTATTTTATTATTACTTTTTTTATAAAATAAAACTAAATCATAACAAAGCTTATTTAGTTTAATAATTGAAAATTTAGGTTTAGGTAATTTTGCAAAATTTGAAAATTCGTTAACCATGCTTTCTATTACATCAACTTTCTTTATAATTGTATTAGCATAAATTTTATCTTTCTTACTTTTTAATTTATTTTTTAAATATTCAGCAGATAACTGAATTGGAGTAAGAGGATTCTTAATTTCATGTGCTATTCTTTTTGCTATATCAAGCCACGCAGCGTTTCTCTCTTGTTTTTTTAATTCTGATTTTTGTATTTTTAACATTTTAGTCATTTCATTAAAGGTTTTTATTAATAGACTCATTTCATCCTTACTTGAAATTTGAGGAACTCTAACAGATAAATTCCCAGATTTAATTTTATTTGAGGTTTTAATTAAATTAGTTATTGGATTTATAAAATTATCAGCAAACAATAAACCAACTAAAATAGAAATTAATAAAATTAATAAAGACATAAGAATAAAAACTATGTAAAAATTTGCTTCAATTTGTTTTCTTTTTTCGTACAGGTTTTTATAAGCTCTGGATTGTTCTTTTATACTATCAATTTGATTAACTAATTGAGGATCTATAAATCTTCCAATAGACAGGTAAGTGTTTTGTATTTCTTTTAACTTTACTAATGCTCTAACTCTATCCTTTCTTTTACTTGTTAGGATTATTTCCCCTCTATCAGCCTCAAATAATTCAAAATCAGTTATTAAATCTGGAGTTGTACTAAAAGTGAATCCACCTTTTGCTAAAACAACTCCATTTTTTTTAAAAATAAAAGCCTCTGTTAATTCTCTCAATTCTATTTGTGAATTAATATAAATATTTAATTTATTTAAATTTAAAAAAATTGTATTAAAGTTTTCATCTATATCGCTAGACATTATCAAAGCATCATTTTTAATACTTTCATTTTGTTCATCAAGATATGCATTTGCAACTAAATTTGATTCTTCTGCCATAAGAAATATTTTTTCATTAAACCAATTCTTCATTCCTATATTAAAAAAAAGTGATGAAAAAATTGCTAACGTAATTGTTGGAATTAATACTATTAATCCAAAAGTTAAAATAAATTTTGTTGATATTTTAGCTCCGACTATCCCTTTTTTTCTTTCAATCCAAGTAGTGACAATTTTACTAATTACTTTAATACAAATTAAAATTAATAAAATTACATCAATAATTAATATAGAAGTTGCTAATCTTGGAGTGGATTTAAAATATGGTAAAGAATTAGCAAATAATAAAAAAGTTATAATAGAAGCAAGAAGAGATAAAATAATTAAAGATATACTTATTTTTCTTTTGGTTGATGGGTTTCTAAACCAAAAAAAAATTATTTTATAAATTTTTTTTAAATTTTTTTCCATTACTTAAATTTTTTTAAATAATTTTAATTTTTAAGTCTTTAATTTTTTTTCTAAGTGTATTCCTATTTAAACCTAGTAATTTAGATGCTTTTATTTGATTTCCTTTTGTAGCAGTCAAGCATAATGAAATTAATGGTCTTTCAACTTCATTTATAATTCTAGAATATAACCCTGATGATGGAAGTTTTCCTTTATGTAGTTTAAAAAAGTTCTTTAAATGTTCTTCAACAGACAAGCTAAGACTGACTTTTCCAACACCATTATTTTGATCTAATTTAGAAATTAATGATTGAGATTTAGAAATGTTTTTTAATACATCGGTGTTAGATATTTTTTTAGAAGGTATTAAAACAACAAGACGTCTAATAAAGTTTTCTAGTTCTCTCACATTCCCAGGCCATTTATATTTTTTTAGCTCATTAATAGCATCTATTGAAATATTTTTTTTATCTAATCCTTCATGAAAACACTTATCTAAAAAATGGTAAACTAATTTATCTAAATCTGATATTCTTAATCTTAGAGGTGGAATGTTAATAGGAAAAACATTTAATCGATAAAATAAATCTTCTCTAAATGTACCTGTTTCAACAAGTTCATTTAAATTTCTATGTGTCGCAGTTATAATTCTTACATTTGTTTTTATTTTTTCATGCCCCCCAACTCTATTAAACTCCCCTTCTTGAATTACTCTTAACAATCTTGTTTGAGCTTCATAAGGCATATCACCAATCTCATCTAAAAATAAAGTACCGCCTTCTGCTTCTTCAAATTTTCCTGATTTTTGATTAATTGCTCCGGTAAACGAACCTTTTTCATGACCAAACAACTCACTTTCAATTAATTCCCTTGGAATTGCAGCCATATTTATTGCTACAAAAGGACCATTTTTTCTTTTGCCATGGTCATGTAGAATTTTTGCAACAAGCTCTTTTCCTGTGCCTGATTCTCCAAAAATCATTACTGTTAAATCTGTGTTAGTTAATTTAGCTACAGATTTAAAAACTTTTTGCATCAAAGGAGATGTTCCTATAATTGGTATTTCGCTATTTTCATTCTGTTTTAACTCTTTTACATAATTTTTGTTTTCTTCTTTTTTACTATCTAAAAACGCTGTATCTATAACTTTGTTTAGCTCAGTAATATCAAAAGGTTTAGCAAGGTATTCATACGCACCCTTTTCCACTGCTTGCATTGCTGTTAAAATTGTGTTTTGTGCACTTATAACAACTATTTTTAAATCAGGCCTAATTTCTTTTATCTTTGGAATTAAATCTAGCCCGTTTTCATCAGGCATCATAACATCTAAAATAATTAGGTCACCAAGACCATCTGAAACCCAACTCCATAATTGAGCGCAATTATCTGTTAATTTTAATTCATATTTACTTTCTAATTCCGATGATAAAACAGTTCTTATTGAAATATCATCTTCTGCAATTAAAATTAATTTTTTTTTGTTCATAATTATTTATTAAATTTTTCAAATGTTACTTTAAAAACAGTTTTATTATTAATATTATCATGTTCTATAGAACCAGAATGGTTTTGTACTATTTTTGCACATATTGAAAGACCTAAACCCTTTCCATTAATTTTATTTGTAACAAAAGCATCGAAAATATTATCTTTTAATTCATCTGGAATCCCAACTCCATTATCTTCTATAAACACCTTTATAGGAAGAATGCCGTGTTCATATCTTGTTACAACTTTTATTATCCCATTAGTTTTGCCAATCGCCTCAGCCGCATTCTTTAATAAATTTACAAACAATCGATTTAACTGATCTTCGTTCCCAAATATATTTGGTAGTGAAGGATCATAATTTTCAACAAAATTGATTTTTTTTTCTTTAAATATAGTTTCAACTAAAATTTTTGCAGTTCTAATAATCTGGTTGATATTTATACTTTTTTTTTTAATTGGTCTATCATCAGTAAAATCTTCTAAAGAATTTAACAAGTTTTTAATTCTTTCAGTCTCGTTATTTATTAATCTTATCAAATTTAAATCTTTACCTTTAAAATCAGTTCTTTTTTGAATTATTTGTGATGCGCCTTTTATCCCAGAAAGCGGGTTTTTTATTTCATGACAAAGCATTGCTACTAGAGAAGAAACTGATTGTGCTGATTTCTCAAAATTATATTGCTTAGACAACTCTAAACTTTTTGATAAATCATTTAAAATTATCGAGAACAAATTATCATTATTATCAATTTTTGATATTGAAACAGAAACATTTAGTTTTCTTTTAGGAGTATTAATTAATACATTGTACCCATTTATATTTCTATTACTTTTAATTGATTTATCGATCAAACTTATAAAATAACTATCATCTTTAAACAATTTTGTTACTTTCTCACCGGTGATATTCTTATTTCCCATTTCTAACAAAACCTCAGTAGCGTTATTGCAATAAATAATCTTTTTATTTGACGAATTTATAACTATTATTGGGCTCTGTAACGAATTTAGAATAAAATCAGATTTTAATTCTTTTTTCTTTACTAATATATCCATAGCAAAATGTTTAATATATAGGCAATTTAACTAAATGATTAAAAAAAAGGCAATAAAAAAGTATCAAAATAATGGAAATATTGCAATTATTCTTGCCTGTGGCGATAGTTTGAGGTTCAAATCTAATACTCCCAAACAATTTATTGATCTTTCTCAAGATATAATAGTTAATCATACTATTAATGTTTTTTTAAATAATCCAAAAATTGGTGGAATTTTATTAGTTTTGAATAAAAAACATAAGAAATATTTCAATAAAATCATAAAAAATAAAAAAATTTTTATCACATATGGAGGTGATTCTAGACAAAAATCAGTATTTTATGGATTAAAGTTTATAAATAAATTTAATCCAAAAAATGTTTTAATTCATGATGCAAATAGACCATTTACAGATCAAAAATTAATTTCGCAAATAATTCTTAAATTAAGTAAATATAAAGCCGTAATTCCAAGGGTAAGGATACAAGATACAATTAAAAGAATTAAAAAAAATAAAATTTTACCAATAAATAGAGATAAGGTATTTGCCCTACAAACACCACAGGGTTTTAAATTTAAAGAATTAATAAAAAAACATATTAATTCAAATGAAGGATTTACAGACGACTCATCTTTATTTGATGAAAAAAGTGAAGACATAAAATATATAAATGGTAGTAATCAAAATATTAAAATAACAGATAGAAGTGATTTGGAACATGCGGAAAATTTATATCATTCGAGAAACAAATCTAATTTGCTTGGATTAGGAATTGATTTTCATAAATTTAGCAACAAAAGTGGAAAGTTAATTTTATGCGGTGTGAAAATACCTTTTCATAAAACTTTATTAGCTCATTCAGATGGAGACCTTGGATATCATGCTATTTCAGATGGAATTTTAGGAGCAATTTCCGAAGGAGACATTGGTATTCATTTTCCCGATACTAGCAAAAAAAATAAAAATTTAGATTCTGCTAAAATATTAAAATATACATACGATTTAATGAAAAAAAAGATCAATAGAGATATTAAAAATATAGACCTAACTTTTATTGGCGAAGAACCAAAATTTTCAAAATTTCAAAAGAAAATGAAATCAAATATTGCTAGGTTGCTAAATTTAAATATTAAACAGGTAAACATAAAAGCAACTACTACTGAAAAAATGGGTCCTTTAGGAAACAAAGAAGGATTAGGAGCTTTTGCTTTAGTAAATATAATATAAGTGTGAAAGAAAAATTATATAAATCAATTACCACTTTTTTTGGTTTAGGTTATATTTCTCCTTTTCCAGGAACATTAACTTCTTTTCTAACAGTTGTAATTATATGGTTAATTCAAAAATACTTTGGTTTTCAAATAACGTTCACATGTATTATTTTTGTTTCTATAATTGCTTATATTTCAATTGAAAATGATGTAAATAAAAAATCAGATCCTAAAGAAATAGTGATTGATGAATTCATAGGACAATCTATAGTTTTAATTTTTCTACCATTAACATTACAAAATTATATCTTGGGTTTTATTTTTTTTAGAATTTTCGATATATACAAACCTATGCCAATAAATTACTTTGAAAAAAAGTACCAAAATGCATTCGGTATTATTTTTGATGATATAATTGCAGCTGGCTATGCTTTATTGGCAATTTACATAATTAATATTATTATTTAGATATGTTCCCTATCAAGATTAAGAATAAAGCAGAAAAAGTTGTTAAACTTTGCTTAAAAAAAAGAATTAAATTAGCATTTGCTGAATCTTGTACAGGAGGTTTGCTATCTTCATTAATAACATCTTTTCCTAATTCATCAAAAATCTTTATTGGTGGGTTTATTACCTATTCAAATCTATCAAAACAAAACATGATCGGTGTTAAAAGTAAAACATTAAAAAAATATGGTGCGGTAAGTCAGGAAGTAGCAAAAGAAATGGTTAAAGGAGTCTGGAAAAAAGATAAGTTAAATATTGCGTTATCAATTACTGGAATTGCTGGCCCTACAGGGCAAACAAAAAAAAAGAGAGTTGGTTTAATTTATATTGGTTTAAAAAGTAAAAAAGGAACCATTGTCAATGAATTTAATTTTAAAGGAAATCGTCAAAAAATTAGATATGCTTCAGTAGAAAAAGCTATTGATTTAATAAGTTCAATTATTTAATTTTTTTTCAAAAGCATCTACCATTTTTTCTACTGCGTCTTCTAAAAAGAAACTAGTGCACAATCTTAAAAAAATTGATTCAAACTTAAAATTGCAGAAAAAACTAACATCTGTTTTGTTTTTTGAAACTTTTTTAAATTTCCAGTCTATTTCAAGATATTCAAATGGTCCGCTTATATATTCTAAAGTAATTCTTTCTTTTGGATAAAGTAAAACCTTACAAACATAAGTTTCGTTAATATTTTGAAAACCAACCTTTACTTCGGTAATTATAAATTTTTTTGTTAATTCTTTTATTTCCACATTAGTGCACCATGGTAAGAAATCGGGGTATTTTTTTACATCTGCAACTAGATTATAAATTTTTTTTATTGGATGAGAGATTATTTTATTCTTATTAAAAGATACCAATTTATTTATTTTTTTACTCTTTATTGTTAAAAATAATTACTTCATCAGGATCTGACATATCATATTTATCTCTTGCTAAATTATCCAAGAATTCAGTATCATTTGATTTAAGTTTTTTTACGTTGTCTTGTAGTTCCTCTCTTTCTTTTTGTAAAGAATTTAATATTTCTTTATTTTCTGCAATTTTTTTTTTTAATTTAATTTGAGTAAAAATAGAATTCTGACTAAAAAAAAACAGATAAACAATTACCATTGATAAAATCAAAAAAAGACCGATTAAATAATTTTTCATTTTAAAAAACTAAAAGAACTGCCTCTTGCATAATCGCATTCATACTTTTCTTCAATTCTAATTAATTGATTGTATTTTGATAATCTTTCAGATCTTGCCATTGATCCTGTTTTTATTTGTCTCGCGTCAGTTCTACATGCTAAATCAGCAATAAAACTATCTTCTGTTTCTCCTGATCTATGAGAAATTATAGTACTATAATTATTTTCTTTTGCTAAATCTACGGCTTTAATAGTTTCAGAAACAGTTCCTATCTGGTTTAGTTTAATTAAGATTGAATTTGCTATATTCTTATCGATACCTTCTTTAAGTTTTTCTACATTAGTTACAAATAAATCATCACCGACTAATTGAACTTTGTTACCTAAGCTTTTTGTTATGTTTTCCCAACCATCATAATCATCTTCTGACATAGGATCTTCAATTGAAATTATTGGGTAAGATGAGATCATTTTTTCGTAATATTTAATTAATTCACCGGCATCTAATTTCTTACCTTCTCCTGCTAGTTCGTATTTATTATTTTTATAAAATTCTGAAGATGCTGCATCTAATGCAATATAAACATCTTTACCTGGTTTATAACCTGCCGTTTCAATTGCTTTCATTAAATAGTCTAAAGCTTCATTGTGATTTTTTAGTTGAGGAGCATACCCTCCCTCATCTCCCAAATTTGTTGATAAAGAATTATCAGTAAGTATTTTTTTTAAAGTATGAAAAATTTCACATGATATTTGAACAGCGTGTTTAAATGAATCTGCTTTTACTGGTACTATCATAAATTCTTGAATATCTAAACCGTTATCAGCGTGAACACCTCCATTTAAGACATTAATTAGTGGCACCGGTAATTTAAAATCTTGCATAGGAATATTTTGATTTACATGTCTATAATTAGCCATACTTACAGCTAAAATTGCATTTGCTCCAAGTTTTTCTTTATTTTTTGATCCATCTAATTTAATTAATAAGTTATCTATATTTTCCTGATCATCAGTGTCTTGACCTTTTAAATGATTTGATATTAAAGTATTTATATTTTCAACTGCTTTCATAACTCCCATACCTAAAAATTTTTTGTTGTCTCCGTCTCTTAGTTCATGAGCTTCATATTTTCCTGTAGATGCACCAGATGGTACTGATGCTCTTCCAATAGTTGATATATTTGTATGAATTTCAGCCTCGACAGTTGGAAATCCCCTACTATCAATAATTTCTCTGCCTATGACTTTTTGTATTTCTGCCATTTAATTCTTTCTTAATTATTTTTAGTAACAAAATCTATTTCAATTAATTTTTCTAATAAGATTTGTAGGTCTTTTAGTGGAAGCATACAAGGACCATCGCTAGGTGCTTTATTAGGATTATTATGGGTTTCAATCAATACTCCTGCTACTCCTACTGACACAGCAGCCTTAGCAAGGGTCGAAACAAACTCACGTTGTCCGCCACTACTTTTTAATAAACCTCCAGGTTGTTGCACCGAATGCGTCGCATCAAAAATAACTGGAAGTCTAGTTTTTTTCATAATTGTAATTGATCTCATGTCTGAAATTAAATTATTGTAACCAAAACTGTAGCCTCTTTCAGTTAATAAAATTTTATTATTATTTTTAATTTTATTAATTACATTTGTAATTTCTAATGGTGATAAAAACTGACCTTTTTTTACATTTACTGGTTTTTTTGTTTTTGCTGCAGCAACCAACAAATCTGTTTGTCTGCATAAAAAAGCAGGGATCTGAAGTAAATCTACAACTTTAGAAACTTTACTGCATTGATTGGGTTCATGAACATCGGTTGTTACAGAACATTTATAACTTTTTTTAATTTCAGAAAATATACTTAAGGATTTATTAAGACCTATTCCTCTAGCACTTTTTATACTAGATCTATTTGCCTTATCAAATGATGATTTGTATATAAAATTTATACCTAATAAGGAGCAAATCTCACTAATTTTTCCAGCAGTATCTAGCGCATGCTGTTTGCTTTCTATAACACAAGGTCCAGAAATAAGTGTTAATGGCAGATGATTACCAATATTATTTTTTCCAATTTTTACAGCTATATTTTTCATTTTTAAACTAATCTTGATCTATTAACTGCTGCTTTAATAAATGATACAAATAAAGGATGTGGATCAAATGGTTTAGATTTAAGTTCTGGGTGAAATTGAACACCTATAAACCATGGATGATTTTCGAGCTCAAGTATTTCTGGCAACTTACCATCTGGAGAAACTCCAGAAAATTTAACTCCACATTTCTCTAATTTATTCATGTAATTAAGATTAACCTCATATCTATGTCTGTGTCTTTCGCTTATTTTACTTTTTTTATAAATGTTAAATATTTTAGATTTCTTTTTTAAAATACATTCGTAAGCTCCAAGCCTCATAGTGCCACCCATATCACCATTAGCATTTCTTTTAATTTTTTTATTTTTTTTTTGCCATTCTGTCATAATCCCAATAACAGGATCCTTTGTTTTATTAAATTCTGTTGAATCTGCTTTTTTTAAACCAAGCAAGTTTCTAGCTGCTTCTATAACTGCAATTTGCATACCTAAACAAATTCCAAAATATGGTACATTGTTGATTCTAGCGTAATTAGCTGCATTTATTTTACCTTTAGTACCTCTTACACCAAAGCCACCAGGTATTAAAATTCCATTAATTCTATTTAAAGTATCTACTTTCTTGTTTTTTTCAAAAATTTCTGAATCTAACCATTCAATATTAAGTTTAACGTTATTAGATATTGAACCATGTATAAGTGCTTCAACCAATGACTTATAAGAGTCTTCTAACATATTGTATTTACCTACTAATCCTATAGTAACATCGCCTTCTGGACTAGATATTCTATTTTCTATAAGTTCCCATTTTTTTAAATTTGGTTTTTTAGTTTTTAATTTGAAAAAATTGCAAACTTCATTATCTAACCCATGCCTGTGTAAATTACGTGGGACTTCATAAATATTACTTACATTTTCAGCTGGTATAACAGATTTATCATCAACATTACAAAAAAGAGCTATTTTCTTTCTAGATTCTTCAGGTAAAGATCTCTCACATCTACAAAGTAGAATATCGGGTTGAATACCTAAACCCAATACTTCTTTTACAGAATGTTGAGTTGGTTTTGTTTTAAATTCTCTTGAACTTTCTAAATATGGAACAAGTGTTAAATGTATAAATAAAGTGTTATCCTTACCTAATTCATTTCTTAATTGTCTAATAGCTTCTAAAAAAGGAAGACCCTCAATATCTCCAACAGTACCTCCAATTTCACATAATACAACGTCATCATTTTTTGTATTATCAACAATAAATTCTTTTATTTCATTAGTTACGTGTGGAATTATTTGAACTGTTGATCCTAAATAGTCACCTTTTCTCTCCTTCATTAACACATTAGAAAATATTTTTCCAGAAGTTATATTGTCATTCTTCCTAGTCGGTACACCTGTAAATCTTTCATAGTGTCCTAAATCTAAGTCAGTTTCTGCTCCATCGTCAGTAACAAACACTTCACCATGCTGGTATGGGCTCATAGTACCAGGATCAATATTTAAATAAGGATCTAATTTTTTTAAATGAACTTTCAAATTTCTAGATTGTAATAAAGCAGCTAATGAAGCTGATGCCAAACCCTTACCCAAAGAAGATGCTACGCCGCCAGTAATAAATATAAATTTAGTCATTTACAAATAAAAAAAGAGGCAAAAATGCCTCTTTAAAAATAATTAAAATATTAAATAAAAAACTATTCAGCCAATGGAACTGCTGGGTCATTTTTCTCCTTACTATTTTCAATAATATCATTTTTAATAAAAGATTCCTTGTTTGAATTTCCAGATACTATTGCTAAAGATATACTAGTAATAATAAATCCTGTTGCTAAATAAAGTGTTAATTTCGTAAAAAAGTTATCACTTGATTGTGAAGACATAATATTAGACATTCCTCCGCCAAGACCACCTAATCCACCTTCGCTTCTTTGAAGTAAGACAGCTATACACAAGCTTACCGCTACAATGATATGGATTGTTAATAATATTGATTCCATATTACAATTTTGATTATATATAAACTTTTACATAAAAATCAAATATATTATTTGCAATTTAAAATTGAAATAAA
Organism: Alphaproteobacteria bacterium MarineAlpha6_Bin4; assembly: GCA_002937775.1. Lineage (GTDB taxonomy): Bacteria > Pseudomonadota > Alphaproteobacteria > CAYOOR01. The sequence continues at coordinate 25,215 of PTKO01000010.1, forward strand.
TTTATCTACTTTCAAGCTAGTGCCGCCAACTAATAAACCGTCAATAAATTCACTCTTTAGAAAATTCACAGAATTTTTATTATTTACTGATCCACCATAAATTATCAAAGTTTTTTTATAAGAACTATTAATTTTTGTAATTATTTTTTTTATATATAAATTTACTTTTTCTATTTCACTTACTGTTGGGGTTAATCCCGTTCCAATAGCCCATATAGGTTCATAAGCTATAATTATTTTTTTTTTATTACTTTTTGGAATTGTGTTTTTCAATTGACTTAATAACACATTATTAGTTTTACCTTTTCTTTTATCCTTTATATCTTCGCCGACACAATAAATAGGTAGAAGATTTGATTTTATAACACTTTCTAATTTTCTTTTTAATAAACTCTGATTTTCAAAATGATGTTTACGTCTTTCTGAGTGGCCAACAATAACATATTTACAATTAATATTTTTTAACATTTCAACACTTATGTCGCCGGTATATGGCCCAAAATTATCATAATGACAATCTTGAGAGCCAAAAGATATGTTTTTAAATTTTAATGCTAACTGCTGAATTAAAGTTGTTGGTGGGCATATAACATATTTATTTTTAATCAATTTTCTTTTTTGAATTAATTTTTTGCAAAAATTTAATGCTTCTTGATTAAGGAAATTCATTTTCCAGTTTGCAACAATTAATTTAGCTTTATTCATTGTTTGTTTGATATTATTTAATATCTTATATTAAAGTAATGCTTCAATATATAAAGAAATATATAAAAGGATGGTTTTTAGGAATAATACTTTTTTTAATATTTTTAAGCTTCACATTTTGGGGAGTTGGAGATATTTTCAGCGGTGGCAAAAGTTATATTGTTAAAGTTGGAAAAAATAAGATTCCTATTGAATATTTTCAAGCAGAATTTCAAACAAATGTAGGTTACTTAAATAAAAAAGGTAAACTAGATAGACTGGAACTAAAAACAGTTGCGCAGGAAACCCTTAAAAATATAGTAACAAGATATTTAATAGTAAATGCAGCTAATTCTATGAACATTAGTATTTCTGATAATATTTTAAAAAAAAAGATATTTGAAAATGAATTATTTAAAAATAAATTAACAAATGAATTTGATAATAATATTTATAAAAATTTTGTAAGCAGAAGTTTTGGATCTGAGATAAATTATTTAGAATATCTTGAAACACAAATAATAGTAAACTTAATTTCAGATTATTATGAAAAAAAAATTTCTTATCCAAAAAATTTAACCAACGAAATCTATAATCAATTAGAAGAAAAAAGATCTTTTCAAATCGCTAGTGTTGATAAAAACTTTTTAAGATCATCTAAAAAAAATCCAGAGAAAGAATCATTAAAAAAATTTTTTGATAAAGATAAAAAAAAATATTTTTTTGGAGAAAGGAGATCTTTTACATATTTATTTGAAAATTTAGACAATATTAAAGATAAAATTGAGGTAGGAGAAGAAGAAATTATAGAATCTTACAATAACCGTAAATTAGATTTTTCAATTCCTGAAAAAAGACAAGTAGAACAATTGGTTTTTAATAATGAAATTCTTGGAAAAGAAATATTAACTACTCTTAATAAAGATACTAATCTTAATGATCTAGCAAAAAAGAATGAAAAAGAAATCACTTATATAAATTTAGGATTTGTTGAAAAAAAGCAACTTTTCGATGAATTTTCCGAACCAGTTTTTAAATTAAATCTAAATGAAATTACTGATGTAATAAAAACTGATATTGGATGGCATATACTAAAAGTTACTGAAATTAAAGAAAGTACTACAAAAAAAATTGAAGATGTAAAAAAAATAATTTCTGATGATATAGCTTTAAATAAATCTTACGACGAATTAGATAATATATTAATAGAAGTTGAAAATTACATAAATGATGGAAATGAATTAGAGAATATATCTGAAAAATTAAATATTGATATTGAAAAAAAAGAAAAAATAGAAAAAGATTATTTTTTTTCTTCATCTTTACCTGACGATTTAAAAATTGATCTTTTTTTTAATGAAGTTTTTAATGGTAAAAAAAATTCTGATTTGTTTATACAAGAAGTTGAAAATGGTTTCTTTGTTGTAAGGGTTGATAAAATTATTAAGGAACAACAAATGACTTTTGATGAAGCTTACAATAAATTATTATTAGATTTTCAAGAAATACAAATAACTAAGAAAATTAAAGAAATTAATAGTGAATTTAAGAAAAAATCTAGTGACAACATTGATTTTAATGAAATTAGCGATTCATTAAATATGAATAGTAGAACTACAAAAAAGTTAAATAGAGAAGATTTAATTAATCAAGGAATATCTATAAATGTAACGCAAAAGGTTTTTGATTCAAAAATAGGCACTGTTCATGAAGATGATACTAAAGACCAATTTAGCATAGTAAAAGTAATATCAGATAGTGAAGTTACATTTAATGATGAAAAATTCAATGATATATCAAATGATATAAACAAAGTATATGGAATAGATAACTTTAATATAGTCACAAATATTTTAGAAAAAAAGTTTCCAGTAAAAATAAATGAAAATTTACTTAATGAATTTTTAGATAGAATGCAATATTAGAAAAAAATTGAAAATTACACCTAATATAAAAGATTTTACAAAATCATTTAAGTCAAATAAATACAACAGACTGTGTGTATGGCAAGAAATTTCTGCCGATTTGGAAACACCAATTACTGCTTATTTAAAATTAATTAAAAAAAAAGGTAATAATTTTTTATTAGAATCTGTGGTAGGAGGTTCAAGCAGAGGTAGGTACTCAATAATTGGGATAGAATGTGATAAAAAAATAAAATGTACAAAACTTGATAAAAAATCATTAGAAGATTTAAAAAAAGAAATAAAATTATTAAAAACATGTACTTTTGGTGATATGCCGCCAATGGTTTCATCTTATGTGGGATTTATGGGATATGATTTTATTAGATACTACGAAACTTTACCTAAACAAAAAAAAGATAATCTTAAAATTCCTTATGCGATATTTACCAGAACATCGTTAGTAGCCGTATTTGATAATTTAAAAAATACCATAAGTATTGTTAATACAATTACAAAGCCAAAAAATAAAGTAAGTAAGAAAACCATTAATAAAATATATGATAAAAGTAAAAATAAAATTGCAAAAATCATTAATAATTTAAAAAAACCTTTAAATATAAAGAAAGCAAGAATTAAGAAAAATTCTAAAGATAAAATTTCTTGTAATATGACAAAAAAACAATATTACAAAGTAGTCGATTCAATCAAAAAATATATAAATGAGGGCGATGCTATACAAGTAGTACCATCCTTAAGATTTAAAAAAAGTTTTAAACAGAATCCTTTTTCTTTATATAGAGCGTTAAGAAAATTAAACCCCTCTCCTTTTTTATTCATATTAAACTTTGATAACTTTTCAATAGTTGGATCCAGTCCCGAGATACTTGTAAGATTAAAAGATGATAATATAACAATTAGACCAATAGCTGGAACAAGAAAAAGAGGAATAAATGAAGCTGAAGATAAAAAGCTAGCTAAAAATCTTTTATCAGATCCTAAAGAAATTGCTGAACATTTAATGCTTTTAGATTTAGGTCGTAATGATGTTGGTAGAGTATCAATGAAAAATTCTGTAAAGGTTACTGAAAAAATGGTTATAGAAAATTATTCACACGTTATGCATATTGTTTCAAATGTTATTGGAAAGTTAAATAAAAAGTATCATCCCTTAGATGTTTTAGCTGCTGGGTTCCCTGCTGGTACTGTTTCAGGAGCACCAAAAATTAGAGCAATGGAAATTATTAATGAGGTAGAAAATATTTCAAGAAGTTTTTACGCTGGAGGTATTGGTTATTTTGCTCATGATGGTTCTTTTGATACTTGTATAACCCTTAGAACTGGTTTAATAAAAAATAAAACTTTATATGTGCAAAGTGGTGGAGGTATAGTTGCAGATAGCAATCATGAAAGCGAATATAATGAAATTATTAATAAAGCTAAAGCAGTTTTAAATGCATCGGAGGATGCTATAAATTTTTAATAATTTAATAATATGTATATTCTTATAGATAATTACGATAGTTTTACGTATAACCTTTATCATTATTTTTTAGAACTTGGTGCAAAAGTTGAAGTTTATAGAAATGATAAAATCTTACCTAAAGATATTTTAAAAAAAAAATACAAAGGAATAATTTTATCACCAGGACCATGTACGCCAAATGAAGCAGGTATTTGCTTAGATTTAATAAAAGAAATTTCAAATACAAAAATTCCCACATTAGGTGTTTGTTTAGGACATCAGGTAATTGGTCAAGCATTCGGTGGTAAAATTATAAAGAACAAGCCAATGCATGGGAAGGTTAGCAGCATATATCATTTTAAATCAGATCTTTTTAAGAATCTTTCTAATCCATTTAACGCAACTAGATATCATTCATTAAGTATTGAAAGAAAAAGTTTGCCTAGTTGTTTAAAAATTACTGCCGAGTTAAAAAAAAATGGAATGATTATGGGAGTAAGGCATAAGAAATTACCTATTTACGGTGTACAATTCCACCCTGAATCTATCGCGTCGCAGCATGGCCATGATTTAATAAAAAACTTTTTAAAATTATCAAAATAATAAATGAAAAATTTTAATGACTACATAAAATCTATTAAAGAAGGAACGGATTTATCTGAAAATGAATCTGAAAATGCATTTGATCAAATTTTGTTACAAAAAGTTAATGAAGATGAAATTATTGATTTTTTAACTTCCTTATCAAAAAAAGGTGAAAATGTAGATGAAATATTTGGCGCTGTATTAAGTATAAAAAAAAAGGCAAATATAATAAAAGGATTTTCAAACTCTTTTGATACATGTGGTACAGGTGGAGATGAGACTGGAACATTTAATATTTCAACAATAACAGCGATAATTACAGCAGCATGTGGTGTTTGTGTAGCGAAGCATGGAAATAAAGCTGTTTCATCTTTAACAGGATCTGCCGATGTTCTTTCAGAATTAGGAATTAATATAAATTTAGATGAAAAAAACATAATTAATTGTCTAAATAAAATTAATTTATGCTTTTTATTTGCTCCAAATTTTCATCCAATTTTAAAAAACGTTGCTGAAGTAAGAAAAAAAATTGGTAAAAGAACAATTTTTAATATATTAGGTCCATTATTAAGTCCTGTTGAATGTAAAAAACAAATAATTGGAGTTTATAACGTAAACATATTAATGCGTGTTGCAGAAGTACTAAAAAAATTAGAAACTGAACATACTTGGGTTGTTTCTGGTAATAAGGAATACGACGAATTAACTACAACTGGGAAAAATTATATTGTTGAAATTAAAAAAAACAAAATACAAGAATTAGAGATAGATTCTAACAATTTTGGGCTTAAAAAAAGTAATAAAGAAGATTTAATTGGTGGCGATAGTAAGGAAAATGCAGAAATAATAAAAGGAATTTTAAAAGGTGAAATATCTGGCTCAAAAAAAGATGTAGTGTTGCTTAATGCAGCATCAGCTTTGTATATAAATAAAATAGCAAATGATATAAAATCTGGAATACAAATAGCCAATGAAAGTATATTATCTGGCAAAGCTTTAAATAAACTTAATGAACTAATTGAATTTTCAAATTCTTAATAAATGAAAAATATATTAACAAAAATTTGTGAAGATAAAAAAATTTTCATTGAAAATGAAAAGAAAAAAAAAAGTATTAATTTTTTAATTAAAAATACTTCTAAAAAAAAGAGAGTAAAGGATTTTAAAAAGGCATTTGATAAAAAATTATTAAAAGGAAAAGTTCCAGTTATTTCTGAAATTAAAAAAAAATCCCCTAGTCAGGGAAAAATTAATAAAAGTTTTAATCCAGTAAAAATAGCAAAAAACTATCAAAAAAACGGTGCTACTTGTTTGTCTGTTTTAACAGACGAAAAATATTTCGACGGATCTTTGAATCATTTAAAAGCTATTAGAAAAATAACAAATTTACCAATACTTAGAAAGGACTTCATAATAGATAGTTATCAAATAATTGAATCAAAATATTCAGGTGTTGATTGTATTTTATTAATAATGGC
>PTKO01000011.1 GCA_002937775.1 Alphaproteobacteria bacterium MarineAlpha6_Bin4
TTTCCTTTAGTGTAATTAAATTCTTTAATATTCTTCTTTTAAAAATTTTATAACAAGCCGCCGTGTCAGAAATTTTATAAAAAAATATAATTGATGTAAAACTTGAAATAATATAATTTGCAATAGCAAATATTTTATAGTGGTAATGATTATTAAAATGAAACCTATTACCAAAAACAACATCATTTCCATTTTCTATTAATTTCAAAAGCTTTGGTATGTCATTTGGATTGTATTCTAAATCTGCGTCTTGAATTAATATAACATCATTTTCTTTTGTATATTTTAGCCCTTCTATTATCGCAGACCCTTTTCCTTCATTTTTTTTTTTTAATATAATTTTCATAATAAAATTATTCTTTTTATTTTTATAATTATTTAATAATTTTTTAGGTTTATCAGATTTAAGCCAATTTTTAGTACCATCTGTAGATGAATCATCAACAATAATTAATTTTATATTTTTTTTTATTTTTAAATTAAAAAGTTTTTTAAGTATTTTGGGAATATAGTTTATCTCATTATATACTGGTATAATTATTGAAAAGTTCATGTTTAAGTTTGGTGACCCCTACGGGACTCGAACCCGTGTTGCAAGAATGAAAATCTTGAGTCCTAACCGCTAGACGAAGGGGTCAAAATTAAATATAAATTTTTTTTAAGCCATTTTTTATCATTAATCAACTAAATAATATCTTTTTCAATAATTGCATCCTCTATAATAGTCTCAAAACTTGTTTTATTTTTCCATATTGATTTTTTAACCTGGCCAACAAAAGAGAATAAACTTTTTTTATAATTTTTTAGAATATTATCACCTAAAGCATTGTCTAACGCATAAAAAATAATAGCTTTAATAGTTTTAATGCCATCGGTAATAAAAAAAGATAAGTGTTTTTTAGATTCACCAACTAAATTGGGTTTTATAATTCTAACATTGCTAAACAAAAACTTTGGTTTAGGGTTGCCTATTCCAAAAGGAGCAATGCTATCAATTGATTCAATTAAATTATCATTTATAGCATTTAAAGATAAAGCTTCGTCAAAAAAAAGGTTATTATTGATTTGATTTATATTTTTATTTTCTTTCACTTTTTTTTCAAAAAAAACTTCAAAAAGATTTAATTTTTTTTCTAATATTGATAATCCAGCTGCCATTTGGTGGCCTCCTCCATTAATTATTATATTACTTTGTTTAGCTTTTAAAATTAATAAACCTAAATCAATTCCTACAACAGATCTTCCAGAACCTTTAAATATTTCTTTATTTTTTGTAAGAATTATAACAGGTTTGTTAAATTTTTCTTTTAATCTACTTGCAACAATGCCTAATACTCCCTCATGCCAATTTTTATCAAAAACAAATAAAGTACTATTATTATTTTTTTTATCTTTCTTAATTTTATCGATTGCCTCGTTATATACTTTTTCTTCAATTAATTTTCTTTGATAATTTAAAGTATTTAATTGTTTTACTAACAATTCAGCTTGATCTTCGTCATTAGAGCTTAATAATTTTTCGCCAATATCAGATTTACCTACACGGCCACCAGCATTAATTCTAGGACCAAAGAAGAATCCCAAATCCTCTTCATCAGGTTTTTTATTCAATTTACTTATATCAGATAAAGTTTTTAACCCTAAATTAGAACGATTAGAAAGAATTTTTAAACCTTGATAGACAAAAGCTCTATTTATATCAATTAATGGTACAACATCGCATACAGTTGCAAGTGCAACTAGATCTAAGAAATCTTGTAAATTAGGTATTTGATTAAATAATTTTCTTTTATTTATTAATTCTTTAATGAAAAATAAATAAATAAATACAATTCCTGCTGTGCATAAAAAACCATATTTAGAATTATCAAATATTGTATTCGGATTAATTAAAATTATTCTATCTGAGTGTTTCTCATTAGATTTATGATGATCAATTATAATTAAATCAATATTGTTTTTATTAATATATGATATCACTTCATGAGAATTAGTTCCGCAATCTAGCATTATTAATAATGAAATTTTTTTTGATTTAATTTCATCTATTGCTTTTTTATTTGGGCCATATCCTTCGGTAATTCTATCAGGTATATATGTAAAAATATCTATATCAAAAAATTTTAGAAATTTTTTTAATAGTACTACTGAAGTAAGTCCATCCACATCATAATCACCTAAAACAGCAATTTTTTCTTTATTATTTATAGCATCTAAAAGTCTGTCACATCCTTTTTCCATGTCGTTAAATATTTTTAAGTTGGGTAAATAAAATTCTATTTTTGGATCTAAGAAATTTTTTATATCATCTATTTCTTTTGATCTAGTAGATAATAAATTTGAAGTAAAATTTGATAAAGAATATTTTTGAGATATGTGTAGTGCAAATCTTAAATCTGCATCTTTTTTAATCCAATTTTTTTTTAATATTGAATTTTTCATATAAAAAGATAATTACTACAACAATTAAGTTTTAAAATTATTTTTTTTAAACTTAATTGAATTATTTTTAGTAGAAATAATTAAAGAATGAGTTAAAAAATTATTTTTTATTTTTTTTATACCATTAAGTAGGTACCCGTTAGTTACACCAGTAGCAACAAAAATAGAATCTTTTTTTATTAAATCTTTTATTTGATATTTTTTTTTTAAATTTTTTACCCCCATTTTATAAGCTCTTTTTTTTTGTTTTTCATTATCAAATATTAATCTACATTGCATTTGACCATTAAGGCACTTGAGGGCAGAAGCTGCAAGTACTCCTTCGGGAGCACCACCTGTGCCAACATAAATATCTATATTAAATTTTTTTATTGCAGTTGAAATTGCACCAAATATATCGCCATCAGGTATCATAAGTTTTTTACATTTCTTTTTTTTAATTAATTTATATATGTGTTTATGTCTTGGTCTATCTAAGAAACAGACAACTAAATCATTTATTTTTTTTTTTTTATAAAATGCTAATTTTTCCAATGTTTCTTCTAGAGGACTATCAAGGTCTAAAAAATTCTTTGGTAGGCCCGGTCCTACAGCAATTTTTTCCATATAAACATCTGGTGCATTTAAAAAACTATTTTTGTCACCTATCGCAATAACAGTTAATGCGTTTTCTTTATTATTTGCTGTTATTTTTGTTCCTTCGAGTGGATCAAGGGCAATGTCAAATTTTAATCCACTATTTCCATTACCAACTTTTTCACCTATGAATAGCATTGGCGCTTTATCTCTTTCACCTTCGCCAATAACTATAGTTCCAGAAAAATCTAGTTTATTTAATTCTTCTCTCATAGATTCTACAGCAGCTTTATCTGCTGAAGTTTCATCTTTTTTTCCAATATAATCATATACTGAAATAGCAGCTAGTTGTGAGACTTTTAATATTTTTGAGTTATAATCAAATAAGTTTTTTTTTTTCACAAAAAGATTTTACATAATTATTTTATACATGTAAAACCTGCATAATTATTGCTTTTTCTTTTACAAAATTACACTTATTTAATTTATTTGCAGCTTTATCAATAGAGCTTTTTTTGCATTTGTGCGAAAGAATTACAACATTAAATATTTTTCTATTTAATTGTTCTTGAAATAAAGATTTTATAGATATATTAAAATTTTTTAAGATTGTTGTAATTGCAGCTATAGCTCCTGGTTTATCATATGTTTTTACTCTTATAAAATAGGAGTTGTCTCCCGAAAAATTGTTTGAAATACTAACTCTTTTTAGATCTTTATAAGTGATCCCATACATATTTTCATTTTCATAGCTAGAAATATTTATTAAGTCAGATATGACAGAAATTGAAGTTGGATCTCCTCCTGCACCTTCTCCAACTAAAATTGTTTTATTTTTTTTATTAGCATCAATTATTATTGCATTTAAGTTTTTATTAACATTCGATAACTCTTTTTCTTTTGAAATAAGAAAAGGTGAGACAATTAGTTTTATTTTTTTTTTTTCTATACAACCAATTCCTAATAATTTTATTCTAAAACCTAATTTATTTGCAAAAAAAATATCTTCTTTAGTTAATTTTTCTATTCCGGAACAAACAGCTTTTTTAATATCTATTTGCTTGTTAAAAGAAATTTCTGACAAGATGATTATTTTATGCAATGTATCCAATCCATTTAAATCATCTTCTGGATTTTGTTCTGCATATCCTAGCTTTTGTGCCTTTTTTAATGAAGTACTAAAATCGTTATTTTCTTCTAGCATATTTGTTAAAATGTAATTTGATGTGCCATTTAAAATTCCTGTAATTTTATTTATCTTTATTCCTTTAAAACTTTTTTTTAATGTTGAAATAACAGGAACTCCTCCAGCAACAGAAGCTTCAAAACCAATTTTAACTTTATTTTCTTCAGCTAATTTTGCTAGTTTATAACCATCGTGGGCTAAAAGAGCTTTGTTTGCTGTTATTAAATTTTTTTTATTTTTTAGTGTTTCATAGCAAATATCTCTTGCTATCCCTTTTGCTCCACCAATAAGCTCTATAACAATATTAACATTCTTTTGCCTAATCATATCTTTGTAGCTATTAAACCACTTGTAATTCTTTAATCTAAAATTTCTAGTTTTTGATTTATTTTTTGCAAATACACCAACAATATTTACTCTTAATCCAGATCTATTTAAAAAAATATTTTTGTTACTCTCAATCAGCTTAATTGTTGAGGACCCAACAGTGCCCAAACCTGCAATAACAATGTTAAGGTTTTTTATCATTAGAAATGAGATTAATATTGAATAAAAATTTCTGCTCTTCTATTAGCTGCTTCTAAACTAGGCATAATTTCAGCATACAAAGGATTTGAATCTGACATAGCTACTAACTCGATTTTTTGGGAATTTAACCCTATTGTTGAAAATTCTTTCATAACTATTCTTGCTCTTTCTAACGAAATATTAAAATTTACTAAAGCATGTTTTGTTAAATCCATATCATAGTTTGTTCTACTACTAGAATGACCAACAATGACAATTTTTTTTCCTTCATTTTGAATAAATAATTCAGCAACTTGTTTTATTTTTGATAAATCTGAACCTGACAAATGGCTTGAACCATGATTAAAGGTTACTCTAGCAACAGGAATTTCTCTTTCCTCTATTTTTTTTTTCTCAATAATTGTTGTTTCTTTAATTGTCGTTTCTTTAATTTCGGCTTTTTTAATTAAATCACTTTCTTTTTTTAGCTGATTTGAATTATTTTCTTGTTTATAACTCATTTTTAATCCCAAAATGTTTTCTATATCTTGAGGTGTGTAATATAAATCATTTTTTTTTATTTTTTCCTCAACTTTAATAACTTCATCTTTTGTTTTTATATTTTTTAAATTTCTTGCTAAATCATGCAATTCTTTTTCTTGTGCAGTTTCTTCAACTTTAAAATTAGGAGCATTTTTTGGTTTAAAACCATCGATTTTTTCTAATTTAGAACTCAGTATATTTCTTATTGAATCATTAGTTTCTTTATTAGATTTTATTAATTTTTGTTTTTTTTGTTTAATCTCTTTTTCTACAGTATTAAATTTAGGCTCTAATTCCGCAACCTCCATTTCTGTTACTGGATCTGATGGGACAGGTTCTAATTGTGTGTTATTTTCAAGATCTTTTATAATTTCCTTTTGTTCATCAAATGATATTGCTTTATCAGGCCTATTAGGAACATTTGCTAAGTTTGGGTATTCCTCTATATTGCTAGATTCTACATCCCCTTGTAATCCTTCATTATTTTTTGAATATTTTTCTTCTTTATCTTCAATAAAAATTCTTTCATCGACTATATTTAGGTCATTTTCTTTTTCATTTTTAGAAACTGCTATTTGTTCTTCTGCTTGTTCGTTGTTTTTTTTAGATTTAGAAAAAAATTTATCATTTACTAAAGAACAATTTACCAGTAAGAAACTAGAACTTAATAATAATACCTTTAATAATTTCATATGAATTAGTTAATTATTTTTATTTAATTTTGCAAGATATTCTTGCGATAATTTATAATATCTTTCAGCTGATTTTATATTAAATTTTATTTCATCATCAGTAAGCTTTCTCAAAAACTTTGCTGGTTTTCCTGCCCATAATTCACCTGATTTAACAATTTTTTTTTGTGTTAATAATGAACCGGCTGCTAGCATTGCTTTTTCTTCTACTACTGCGCCATCCAGAATAGTTGAAGACATTCCTATAAGAGAATTGCTTTCAACTTTACAGTCGTGAATAACGCAATTATGACCTATTGTTACGTTTGAACCAATTTCTGCACCATTTCCATTAGTAGTGCAATGAATCATGGTTAAATCTTGTATATTTGTTTTAGATCCAATTCTAATTTTCTCAACATCTCCTCTTATAACAACATTAAACCAAATATTAGATTTAGATTCAACTTCCACATCTCCAATAACATAGGAGCCAGGGGCTATAAAAACATTTTTTTTAATTTTTGGTTGTTTTTTTCTATATTTAATAAGCATTTCAAATGTAATTATTTAAGAAGGTATATTAAATTACTGTTTATACTATATTTATGGAGCAACAGGATTAAAACTCAAACCTTCATCTTCTTTAAAATTAAAAATTAAATTCATATTTTGTATAGCTTGTCCTGCGGCGCCTTTAATCAAATTGTCAATAACCGATATCATGATTATTCTTCCTTTAATTCTGTCAGGAAAAAAATTAAAAAAACAGTAATTGGTGCCAACAACATCTTTTATTTGAGGAATCTGATTTTTTTTTAACATTTTTAAAAAAGTAAAATTTGTTTTTTCAAACAAACCTCTTAGTTGCTTAAAGCTTCTTCCTTTTTTTAACTTAAAATAGATGTTTGAAGAAATTCCTCTATTAATTGGAATTACATGTGGTGTAAAACTAATTTTTACCTTTTTTTTATTACTAAAATTTGATATGCACTTTTCAATTTCATTTAAATGTTTGTGATTTCCTATCTTGTAGGGTTTTATTGAATTGCTAACTTCGCTAAATAAGTTTTCAGTAACACTTTGTTTTCCAGCACCAGAAATTCCAGATTTTGAATCTATAACAATATCACTTACATCTACAAAATCTTTTTTTAATAGTGTTATTAAAGGAGATAGTATAGACGTAGGATAACAACCAGGGTTAGATATTTTTACTTCTTTTGTCTTATCTTTTCTTAAATTAAAAAAATCCTTTTGATGATCAGCTATACCATAAACCCATTCATGGTTAGTTAAAGAGCTAACTCTAAAATCATTAGATAAATCAATTACGGAAATATTTTTAGGTATTTTTTTTATAATTTTTTTACTTTCTCCACTTGGAAGACATAAAAAAATCACATCTACGTCTTTCCAGTTTACTTGAGAAAATTTTACTAATTTTGGATAGTTTTTAAAATTTAAGCCTGGGTAATAATCAGAAATATTTTTTCCATATTTAGTTTCAGAAATTAAATACTTAATTTCTGCTTTTTTGTGAAAGTTCAATAATCTAATAAGTTCAATGCCAGTATAACCTGTTGAACCAACAATTGCTGTATTTACTCTAAATTTCATTATTTTAATAATTACCTAAAATTTATTCAGATATAAGCTTATTTTAAAAAATTTTAAGGAATAATTTTAACGTTTTGAGAATTGGAAGCTTTTTCTTGCTTTTCTTCTCCCATATTTTTTTCTTTCCACTACCCTACTATCTCTTGTAAGAAGTCCATTTTTTTTTAGAGGAGCTCTTAATTTTGGATCATAACTAACTAAAGCTTTTGATATTGCTAATTTTATTGCATTAGCCTGGCCTGTTAAACCTCCGCCTTTTACAGAAATATTTACATTAAAATTATTATTATTAATAATTTCGAAAGGTTTTTTTATAACCATATTTAAAAAAGATCTTAAAAAATAATCTTTTAAATCTTTTTTATTAACTTTTATTTCACCTTTACCATTTGGTATAAGCCAAACTCTAGCAATTGAATTTTTTCTTTTCCCCGTTGCGTATAAATTGTTTCTTGGTTTTTTTTCAGTTTTTCCTACAGTGTCCTGATTTATTTCTATCATTTGTTAATTATTAAAATTTAAAACTGAAGGATTGTTAGCAATATGCGGATGTTTGTCATCTGAATATATATATAAATTTTTTAATTGTTCTTTAGATATAGGTCCTTTTTTTAACATTCTTCTAACAGAATTTTTTAAAACTAAGATTGAATTTTTACTGTTTAATATTTCTTTATATGTTTTACTTTTTATTCCTCCAGGATAGCCTGTGTGCCAATAATTTTTTTTATTCATTTTTTTTCCAGTAAGAATTACTTTGTTGGCGTTTATAACAACTATTTTATCTCTAGGACATACATTATCTGAATAAGAAACCTTGTGTTTTCCCATTAATCTAATTGCTAAAAATGAAGATAGTCTACCTAATATCTTATCCTTGGCATCTATTAAATACCAATTATTTGGCTTATTAACAGATAGATCCTCGTTATTTTTTAAATTTTTATTAATCATTTTAATTTTGAGGAGTATGCCATAATTAATCTTTCTGTCAATTATCAATTAGTATAATTAATTTACTTAGTTTGAGACTTAATCCAATTAAAGAATTTTTTATTTGATGATTTTATTGTAAAAGCTATTACGCAAGGGCATTCATAAGGATGATTTTTTTCTAAAAAAAGAACTAACTTCTTAACTTTATTTTTATATGTTTTAAAGCTAATCTCTATTTCTTTTTCATCACAAAACTTGTTGTTCCAAAAGTATAATGAATTTATATTTTTATTTATGTTTACACATGCTGCTAATTTATTTTTTAACACAGATTTTGCAATTTTTTTAGCCTCGTTAAGTTTTGGATAATAAGAATAGACAAGATGTATTGCCATTTATTTCTATATTGAATTTTTTATTTTTTTTAAATCGACTAAAATTTCTTTAAAAATATTTTTATTATTTTTATCGTTATTATCTTTTTTTAAAATTTTATTTTGTGTCAAAACATTCTTTTTGTTTAAAATTGGATTTTTATTTTTTAAGATTTGATTAATAGTTTGATTTCCAAAAATTTTTTGCACACCTTTTATACTAATATGATCCTCGTGCAACAAACTTTTTATATATATGATAAGGTCAATATCAACTTGTCTATAATATCTTCTATTGCCTGACAATTTTAAAGGTTTTAATTGTTTAAATTTATTTTCCCAGAAACGAAGAACATGTTGAGGTAAATTTATATTGCTTGCGACTTGTTTGATTGTATTGAATTTTTTTATTGGTTTCAATTTTAAACTCTTAATTAAATATCATATATAAATATATGATAATAGCAACTATTTTATCTTGAGTTTATTTTCTTTTTTAAAATTTTAGAAGCTATAAATGAAATAGTGTTTCTTGATGATATGGTGTGCTCAACGCCTGTTTTAGGGTTTCTTCCAATTCTTTCTTTTTTATATCTTAATTTAAGAGTCCCAAAAGAAGAAATTTTTAATATTTTTTTTTCAATTAGTGATTTCACAATTTCATTAATAATTGTATCTACAAAATAAGAGGATTCAGAACGCGAAATACCTATCTCTTTTTTAACTACATTTGCAATGTCTACTCTAGTTAAACTTTTATCTGACATGATAAGTTATCTTACTAATATTTTAAAATAGAGCAACCCCAAGTTAATCCACCACCAATGGCTTCTAAAACAACTATCTGACCTCTTTTGATAATTTTTTTTGATAAAGCATAATCCAATGTCAATGGTATTGAGGCTGATGATGTATTAGCATATCTATCTATTGTAATCAAAATCTTTTCCCTAGGTATTCCAAGTTTGTTAGCTGTCATATCCATTATTCTTTTATTTGCTTGATGAGGTATTATCCAATCAATTTGATCTTTTACTAAATTATTTTTTTTTAAACTTAGTTCAATACAATTTGATAATTTTTCTACCGCGTGTCTAAAAACTTCTTTTCCCTTCATTTTGACATGTCCTGATTTTTGATTAGATGATACACCTCCGTTTACATAAAGTAGATCATAAAATCTACCATCTGAGTACAACTCAGTAGATATTATTCCAGAATTTTTTTTTTTATTATCGCTAAGAACAATTGCTCCAGCTCCATCTCCAAACAGAACGCAAGTGGATCTATCATTCCAATCTAGAATTCTTGAAAAAATTTCTGAACCTATAACTAGTACATTCTTTGCTTGTTTATTTGATATATAATTATCTGCTATTGAAATTGCATAAATAAATCCCGAGCATGCCGCTTGAACATCAAAAGCAAATCCTTTTTTTAACCCTAATTTAGCTTGTATTTTTGTTGCTGTTGAAGGAAAAGTGTGATCTGGAGTTGAAGTTGCTACAATAATTAAGTCTATATCAGAAATTTTAATCTTTGAATTTTTAATAGCTTTCCTTGCAGCCTGAAATCCTAAATCAGAATTTAATTGATTTTTACTAGCTATATATCTTTGTTTTATACCTGTCCTAGTTTTTATCCATTCATCACTTGTGTCTATTTTCTTTGACAAGTCATTATTTGTTACAATTTTTTTTGGCAAATAACTTCCGCAGCCTAAAATACAACTAGAAAATTTTATTCTTTTATTTGAATATTTTTTTTGCATCTAAAATTATTTTCTCATTAAAATTATTTTCACACATTTCATAAGCAACGGATAAAGCGCTTGAGAATCCGTTGGCATCAGATCTACCATGGCTTTTAACAACTATTCCATTTAAACCTAAAAACATTGCGCCATTATATTTTGCAGGTTGTACCCTATTCCATAAAGATTTTAGCACGGGTAAAGAAATTAGAAATGCAAATTTAGAGTATAAATTATCCTTAAATGAATTTTTTAAATACTCAGTATATAATTCAGATACCCCTTCTGCTGTTTTTAAAGCAATATTTCCTGTAAAACCATCTGTGACAACAACATCTACTAATCCTGTCGTAATATCATTTCCTTCCACAAAACCATAAAAATCGATGTTCTTTTCTTCTTTTAATCTTTTAGCTGCTTTTTGAACTTGATTATTTCCTTTGAGAATCTCAGAACCTACATTTAACAATCCTATCTTTGGTTTATTTATTCCAAGTACAGTTTTAGAAAAAATTTTACCCATAATAGCAAAATCAATCATATTTTTTATCTCACATTCAATATTTGCACCTAAATCCAACATAACTATTTCTGACTTTTTTGTTGGAAACATACTAGCTATTGCTGGTCTGCTAATACCATTTATAGTTTTCATTAAAATCATTGAAATAACCATTAGGGCACCCGTATTACCACTACTAACTACAGCATTTGTATGTCCTGAATTTACAGAAGCTATAGCTTTAAACATGCTTGAGTTTTTAAATTTTCTAAGTGCATCAATAGGTTTTATATCATTTGTTATAATCTGATTAGTATTAACAATTGAATCCGTCTGATTAATCAATTTCTTTTTTTCTATCAAAGGTAATATCTTTTTTTTATCACCAAAAAAAGCAAACTTTGCTTTAGGATTTTTTTTCGAGAATAAAAAAGCTCCGTTAATGCAAGAATCTGGAGCGAAATCGCCTCCCATAGCATCTATGGCTATTATAATTTCTTTCTGTTTATTCACAGATCATTTCTAAATAAAGATCTACTTAGTTGGGTTAATAATTTTCTTTCCTTTATATTCACCAGTTGTTTTATCTATATGATGAGGTCTTCTAAGTTCTCCCGATTTTTTATCTTCTACATATTTTATAGTTGATAATTTTTTTCTTAAATGCGATGAACGCATTTTAGATTTAGATTTAGAGGTTTTTTTTTTTGGTACAGCCATATTAATTTAAAAAAGATTTAAAACTCATTATCATTTAAAAAATAAAAAAATAAATAAATTATTTAAAAATATCAATTAATTTTTTTAAAAAAATTTTTATTAACAATTACTTTATAGCTTGAAGATGTAATTCTTTTATGTTGAAGCTTAATATAATTGTAAAAATTATTTAAATTATTATTTGCAATTTTACTGCTATAAACAAACTTTTTAATAGGTTTTTTAATATTTATAAATTCAACACTTATTGATTTTTCATACACTTTCATTCTAAAAGAAAAAATCCTTGCTAATGCTTTTACTTTTTTTCCAACAGACAGATCGCCTACACCGACTTCTCTTAGTGAGTAATCTAAATATTCAAATAAGTAATCGTAAATTGCCTGCATTCTTTCCTTACTAAGCTTGTCTTTTTTAAATCTTATATATAACAGAAAAATAAAAATTAATATTATTTCATACCTTGCTTGAAAAGTATTTGGAATTTTATATTTTTTAATAAAAAAATCAGAATATGCAATTTCAATAATATTGTTTAATATATTTTTAGTTTCTTTTATATTATATTTTTTTTTATAAAAAAATTTTTTTAAATTGCTTAATAACATTTCTTTAAATATGAACTATATAAAATTAATTTTAAAAGTTTTATTTACCATAATTTTTTTTCAAATCAACTCATGTGGTCTTAAAGTTGTTGAACGACATGGTCAAATATACGAAAAAGACATAGATTTTAAAGAATTAAAGATAGGAAAAACAACTAAAAATGAAATTATTGAATCTCTTGGTTCTCCATCTACAAAAAGTATTTTTGATGATGGTCAAAACTGGATTTATGTTAGTTCAGAATTTAAAAAATACGTTTTTTTAGAAGGGAAAAATACAGACCAAAAGGTATTAATACTTTCTTTTAATGAAGATACGCTGAAAACTAAAGAAATTTTATCTAAAAATGATATTAACGAAATTCATCATGAAGAAACTATTACTGATAGTAGAGGGAAAAAAGTTAATTGGTTAAAAGAATTTTTCACTAACTTGAACCCGGATCCATACGGAAAAGGTGGTCAAGCTGAATAATAATTTTTAATGTGCTAAAAAACCTAATAATAGCAAGGCTACGATATTTGTAATTTTTATCATTGGGTTTATAGCTGGGCCAGCGGTATCTTTGTAGGGATCACCAACCGTGTCTCCTGTAACAGCAGCTTTATGAGCTTGAGAGCCTTTTCCACCTAAATTTCCATCTTCTATATATTTTTTTGCATTATCCCATGCGCCTCCACCAGCAGTCATTGATATTGCTACAAATAAGCCTGTAACAATAATTCCTAAAAGCATTGCACCAACCGATGCAAGAGCTGATCCTTGATCAGAGACTAATAAAATAATAAAGTATAAAATAATTGGTGACAAAACTGGAAGTAAAGATGGTAATATCATTTCTTTTATTGCAGTTTTAGTTAGCATATCTACACAAGTTCCGTACTCTGGTTTGGTTTTTCCCGACATAATTCCTTTTATACTAGAAAATTGTCTTCTAACTTCTATAACTACAGCTGATCCAGCTCTTCCAACAGCTGTCATTCCCATTGACGCAAAAAGATACGGCAAAAGACCTCCGACTATTAAACCAACTACAACGTATGGGTTTGATAAATTAAAATTAATGTTAGAAGCATTTATTAAATTATTAGCTATAAAATAATCCAAATCAGCAGTATAAGTTGCAAATAATACAAGAGCACCAAGACCCGCTGATCCAATTGCATAACCTTTGGTAATGGCTTTTGTTGTATTTCCTACAGCATCAAGAGCATCTGTAATTTTTCTTACTTTTTTATCTAAATTGGACATTTCTGCTATTCCACCCGCATTATCTGTAACTGGTCCATAAGCATCTAAAGCAACTACCATCCCTGCTAAAGCAAGCATAGATGTGACTGATATTGCAATACCAAACAACCCGGCTAGTTCAAAAGACAAAATTATACCAAAACAAATAATTATTGCTGGTATAGCTGTTGCCTCTAAACTTATGGCTAATCCTTGAATAATATTTGTAGCATGTCCTGTCTCAGAAGATTTGGCAATGCTTTGAACGGGTTTAAAATTTGTTCCGGTATAATATTCAGTAATCCAAATTAAAAGGCTAGTTATAAATAGGCCTGTTATGCCACAATAAAATAAATCTCTACCATTAAAATTTTTATCATTAATTAAAAAATCTTTTTCTAAACCGATAAATAAATCAGTTAAAAACCAAAAACTAATCGCTGATAATATAGCTGTTGCAAAAAAACCTTTATATAGTGCTCCCATTACATTATTAGATTTACCAAGCTTTACAAAAAAAGTTCCTATTATACTAGTAATTATGCAAGCTCCGCCTATTGCCAATGGGTACGACATCATTTGAAATAAAAAATCATTTTGGCTAAAAAAAATTGATGCTAAAACCATAGTTGCAACAACTGTAACAACATAAGTTTCAAATAAATCAGCTGCCATGCCTGCACAATCTCCTACATTATCACCAACATTGTCAGCAATTACAGCAGGGTTTCTTGGATCGTCTTCTGGTATTCCTGCTTCAACTTTGCCAACTAAGTCTGCTCCTACATCGGCTCCTTTAGTAAAAATTCCTCCTCCAAGTCTAGCAAAAATAGAAATTAACGATGCTCCAAAACTTAAACCAACAAGAGGTTCAATTAGTCCTCTTCCATTAATTCCTTTGTATAATAAGAAAGAGTAGTATGCACCAATAGACAGCAAAGCAAGTCCTACAACTAACATTCCTGTTACTGATCCAGCTCTGAAAGCAATACTTAAGCCTTCTGATAATCCTTTTGACGCAGCAGAAGCAGTTCTTACATTTGACCTTACTGATATATGCATTCCAACATATCCTGCCAGGCCTGATAAAACAGCTCCTAATAAAAAACCAAAGGCGACATAAAAACTAAAAAAATAAAAAATTAATAAAAAAATTGCAATTCCTACGTAAGATATTGTTAAATACTGTCTGTTTAAATAAGCATTGGCTCCTTCTTGAATAGCATTAGAAATTTCTTGCATTTTTTTGCTTCCAGCGTCAGAAGCTAAAATACTTTTTGAAGCTATGATACCGTAAATAATTGAAGCTAAACCACAAACAATTGAAAATATAATTGGATCCATAATGTAACAGTTTTAAATAGTTTTTTATAAAAAATCAATTTAAAAATGTTGAAAGCCTAAATTATTAAAAATAATTTCTTTATTATCTTTATCTAAAACTATTAGTTTTTTTTTTTTAATAATATTTCCAATTTTTACCACCTTTATTAAATTCCTTTTTGCAAAATAATTTATTTTCTTTCTATCTTTTTTCTTTGCAGTAAAAATTAATTGATAATCCTCTCCACATGTTAACAAATAACTTATATTAATTTTTTTCAAAATAATTAATTTTTTAGTTTGTTTGCTAAATGGAATGTTTTTTATGTATATTTTTGCACCGCATTTCGAAGATAAAATAATATTATTTAAATCTGCAAGCAATCCATCTGAAATATCAGTTGCTGAATTAGCAAAAAAAATTAATTTTTTTCCAAACTCTACAGGTGGATTAGGTAGTTTATGTTGTTTAATATAAAATGAATTTAAAGTACTGTTTAAGCTTAATTTTTTTAAAAGAATTTTATACCCAATTCCGCTATCTCCTATATTTCCAGTAACATAAATATCATCATTTATTTTTGCTTTAGATCTTCTTACTACTCCTTTTTTTTTATAACCAAATAAAGTTATAGATAAAATTAAAGAACCATTAGTTACAACAGTATCTCCACCAAGAAGTTTTATTTTATATTTTATCTGATCTTGTTTTAAACCTTTAGTAAAAGATTTTATCCAATTTACCTTTTTTTTTTTTTTTAACTTTTTTGGTATGGATAAATTTAAAGTGTAGCCAAAAGGAATAGCGCCCATAGATGACATGTCTGATAAATTAGCTCTTATTAATTTTTTTGCAATTAATGAGGGATTTTCTTCATTCTTTTGAAAATGATCTCCTTCAACAATTGAGTCAGTAGCAACTACTATTTGGTTTTTACTTGGTAACAATCCGGCATCATCATCAAGATTTAAAGATAATTTTTTTGATGATAATGGGTAAAAAAATTTTTTTATTACTTCATATTCATTCATTCTGAAAATCTTTAGAGATTCTATCTAAAATTGAATTAATAAGACCAACCTCTTTATGGTTGAGAAAAGATCCTCCAACTTTATTATATTCAGCAATTGATATTTTGTGAGATAAATTATTAAAATAAATAATCTCACATAATCCAAGCTCAAGAATTACCTTAATTATTGTTTCTAATTTAGAAAAATTTTTTTTTTTTACTGCTTTTTCTAATTTTTTATCTAAATCTTTTTTATTTTTAATAGTTTCATTGACCAATTTAAAAAAAAAGTTTCTATCAGGAATGTTTTTTGTTTCTTTATCATTTAATAAATTTTTTTTTACTATAGAAATATCCGCATCTTTGTTTAAAGATAATTGGTACAATGCTTGGGTTGCTAACACCCTTGACCATGCCCTTGAACCTTTACTTTTTTTTTTCATTTTTTTTTGGTTAAAAGCATAAGCAACGTTTCTACTGCATGCTCTGTACATTTACTCAATTTTTCCTTTGCTTCTTTTAAATTATTTGCATTAAAAATTCCATTTCCAATTGGAGTAATGTTTTCAATGCTAATTCTTTGCAAATTAGTAAAAATAGATGTAGAAATGGCTTCGTGATTAATGGTTTTCCCTTTAATTATACATCCTAATGCTAAATATCCTGTGTATCTAGGTTGGTTATTTAAATTTAATTGGCTAAATTTAGACATTTTTAAGATATTATCCCTAATTTCTTTTTTATTTTTTCCTTCAAAGGTTCCAGTTTGATTTTCAATATCTAAAACATCTTCTTTAATGCTTCTAGCTATTTCAAATGGTATATCAAAAGAGCCAGGGACTCTTGAAAGATCAAATTCAATAGGTCCAAGTTTGTTTAATTTTTTTTTTGATATTTCTAGCATTTTAGATGTAATCTCTTCTAAATAATAATTCGAATAAACTATTTTAATTTTATTATTCATTTTATTGGTATTGTGTCAGTTACTTTTAATCCATAACCTTCAAGTCCTACAATAGTTTTTTTATTGTTAGATATTAAAATCATATTTTTAATTCCTAAATCAATAAGAATTTGTGCCCCAACTCCATAATCTCTTAATTGTAAATTCTTTTTTTCATCTGTATTGGATTTTATTCTTTGTGACAAAGTCCATGATCTCGGCTCCCTTATAATTACAATAACTCCATTCTTTTTTTTAGATATCATCTGCATAGATTTTTTTATTTGATTATCAATAAATGATGAGGTTCCTAGTATGTCTGTTAAAAAATTCAATGCGTGAACTCTTACTAAAACCGGTTTTTTTGGATTAATTTTTCCTTTAACTAAAGCAATATGCTCTGCAGGAACAATTTTATTTTTATAAACTATTAAATTAAAATTTCCTCCATGTTTACTTTTTATTTTTGTTTTTAAAGTTCTCTCAATAATTTTTTCTTTTTTTCTTCTATAAGAAATTAAATCTGAAATTGTTGCAACCTTTAGTCTGTGTTTCTTGGAAAATTTAAATAAGTCATCTCTTCTAGCCATTGTTCCATCATCGTTCATAATTTCACAAATTACTCCTGAAGGATTAAGTTTTGCCAAGCTTGCTATGTCAACCGCAGCTTCCGTATGTCCTGCTCTTATTAAAACCCCTCCTTCTTGTGCTCTTAACGGAAAAATGTGTCCAGGTGTAGAAATATCTTTGGAACTAGTTCTTTTATTTATAGCCACTTTAATGGTTTTAGATCTATCGCTTGCTGATATTCCTGTTGAAATACCTTTCTTAGCTTCAATTGATATTGTGAATGCAGTTTTTCTTCTTTGAGTATTGTGTTGAGGCATTAAAGGCAAATTTAATTCTTCTATTCTTTTTCCTGAAAGAGCAAGACAAATTAATCCTCTACCATATTTCGCCATAAAATTTATCTTATCTGAATTTATTTTTTCAGCTGGAACTACTAAATCCCCTTCATTTTCCCTGTTTTCATCATCAACCAAAATAAACATTTTGCCTTTTTTTGCATCTTTTATAATTTCTTCAATTTTTGAAAAATGAGTCATAATTTATTTATATCTATATAATTTGAAACGTATCTTGCTATCATATCCGCTTCTAAGTTTAATAATTCATTTATTCTAATTTTATCAAATGTAGTTGTTTTTAATGTATGCGGAATAATATTGACTCCAAAGACATCTCTATTCACATCATTGATTGTTAATGAAACGCCATTCACTGATATTGATCCTTTAGTGGCAATAAAATTCTTTAATTCAAATGGAAGTTCGATTTTTAATGATAAACTTGAACCCACATATTTTCTTGATATTAATTTAACGCTTTTATCAATATGGCCAAAAACTAAATGTCCTGATATCTCATCTCCTACTTTTAAAGAAGTTTCCAAATTAATAAAAGAACCAGTTTTTAATAAACCTAAATTTGATTTTAACAATGTTTCTTTTGATGCTGTAATAACAAACCAATTATTTTTTTTCTTCTTACCTCTTTTTATAACAGTTAGACATACTCCATTACAACTTATTGAAGAACCAATTTTTAAATTTTTATAATCTATTTTTGTTAAAATAAAAAATTTCATATCTCCATCCTTCTTTATTTTAAAAACTTCACCTATATCTTCAATTATTCCACTAAACATTTTTTTCAAATATTCTTAAAGAGTCATTGCCAATATTTTTAAGTAATGAAAGTTTAAAACTTAAATTTTTAAAATTATTTAGATTTAAATCTTTTTCTACTGAAAGTAATTTTAAATCAACATTGTTTTTTGATTGAAAATAGTAGATTTTATTTATTAAATTTAATTTAATAAAAGCACTATTTAACCTTGGGCCAGACTCCAATAAAAGATTATTAAAACCCATTTTTGAAATTAATAATACAGCTTTTTCTAAATTAATTTTTTCTACATTTTCATCAAGTATTTTAATAATTAAGCCTGATTTTTTTAGCTTTGAAATCTTTTCTTTATTATTTGTATTTGTTAAAACAAAGGTTTTATTATTTTTTGCAGTTTTGGCAATTTTTGAATTTTCTTTTAATTTTAAACCACTATCTAAAATAAATCTAATAGGAGATAACTTTTGCATTCCAAAATGTCTACAATTCAACAACGGGTCATCTTTTAGAACTGTATTAATACCAGTAATAATAGCATCAAATTTTGCCCTTAAAAAATTTCCATGCTCCCTAGAATCTTTTGAAGTTATCCATTTATTTCTTTTATTTATCATTTTTCCATTTCTACTAATTGCAATTTTTGACGCGATGAAAGGTTTGTTTTTTTTTATTTTATTAAAAAATCCTAAGTTAATTCTTTTTATTTCATTTTTTAACACACCAATAGTAATTTTAATTTTTTTTTTCTTTAATTTTTTTATTCCTTTTCCATTAACTATAGGATTAGGATCTTTTAATCCTATAACAACTCTTTTTATTTTAGATTCTATGATTTTATCTACACAAGGTGCTGTTTTTCCAAAATGTGCACATGGTTCTAAAGTTGTATATAAAGTTGCGCCTAGGTATTTTCTTCCTTTAAGAGCATTTACTTCCGCGTGTGGGGTCCCGCCTGGCTGTGTCCATCCTCTACTTATAATTTGATTATTTTTAACAATGACAGCGCCTACCGATGGATTAGGGTAAGTGTTTCCAACTCCTCTCAAAGAAAGATTTAGAGCGTTCCTCATAAAATATCGATCTTTAGCAGAACTTGGGGGTTCCATATTTTAGATACTTAAATCAATTTGGAATAAATAGGAAATTTTTTGCATAAATCTAAGACTTCACTTTGAACTTTTTTTTCAATTTCAGAATTGTCATGCAAATTATTTTGTAGACCATCTAGAACATCACCAATTAAATTTCCAATTTTTTCAAATTCTTTTTCTTTAAACCCTCTAGTTGTTCCCGCTGGGGTTCCAAGTCTAATGCCAGATGTTATCCATGGTTTTTCAGGATCAAACGGCACTCCGTTTTTATTACAAGTTAGCCCTGCCCTTTCTAAACTTGCTTCCGCATCTTTTCCGGTTAATTTTTTCGGTCTTAAATCGACTAAGGCTAAATGAGTATCTGTTCCTCCTGAAACAATATCTAACCCTCTTTTGATTAAAGTTGAAGCTAATATTTTTGCATTTTTAATTACATCGATAATATAATCCTTAAATTCTGGTTGAAGAGCTTCACCGTAAGCAACTGCTTTAGCAGCGATAACATGCATTAAAGGGCCACCTTGCATTCCTGGAAATACTGCTGAATTAAATTTTTTACCTAGTTCTTCATCGTTAGATAATATCATTCCGCCACGTGGTCCACGTAAAGTTTTATGAGTCGTTGTGGTAACAACGTGCGCGTGTTCTATAGGGTTGGGATATTGTTCACCTGCAACGCATCCTGCAAAGTGTGCCATATCAACTAAAAAATATGCCCCAACTTTATCGGCTATTTCTCTTATTCTTTTGAAATCTATAATTCTTGGGTATGCTGAACCTCCAGCTATTATTATTTTTGCTTTATTCTCTACTGAAAGCTTTTCAATTTGTTCATAATCTAGTAAAGCATCTTCTTTTTTTACTCCGTATTGAACAGCGTTGAACCATTTTCCTGAGACATTAGGAGCTGCTCCATGTGTTAAATGTCCACCAGCATCTAATGACATCCCAACAACTGTATCGTGTGGTTTAACCAAAGCTAGCATTACAGCTTGATTTGCTTGTGAACCTGAATTTGGTTGAACGTTAGCATATTTACAATTAAATATTTTTTTTGCTCTATCTATTGCAAGGTTTTCTACAACATCATAATATTCACATCCTCCATAGTATCTTTTACCTGGATAACCCTCAGCATATTTATTTGTCATAAGAGATCCTTGCGCTTGTATCACTGCCAAAGATGCAATATTTTCTGAAGCTATTAATTCTATTTGATTACTTTGCCTATCATATTCACTTTGAAGAGCCTTTGTAATTTCTGGGTCAATTAATTCAAGATTGTCCTGAAAAAATTTTTTTGATTTTATGTCAGTTTGAATACTCATAATAAAATATATATAAAATTAATCTATTTTTTCTACACGTTTTTTGTGTCTTCCACCATCAAACGATGTATTAATAAATATTTTAAAACAATTTTTAGCTTCGTCTACATCTATTTGTCTGCCTGGAAGAGTTAAAATATTAGCGTTATTATGTGCTCTTGCAAGTTTAGCATCTTCTATGCTTTTACATAGTGCTGCTCTAATGCCTTTATATCTGTTTGCTGTCATAGACATACCAATACCGGATCCGCATATTAGAACTGCAACTTCGCTTTTATTTTCCAAAATATTATTTACAGCCAACTTGGCAAAATCTGGATAATCTACAGAATCCTTTGAATTAGTTCCACAATCTAAAACTTCGAAACCCATATCAATTATTTGTTTCTTTAACTCAATTTTTAAATCGTACCCGGCGTGATCACATGCAATTGTAATTTTCTTTTTTTCCATTACCAAATCTTATATCTTCAATTAAAGATTATAAAAACTTTTTTTTATAATTATTTAAATCGCCCTTTAATTCAGAGGCTAAAAAATACATTCCTATTACATTAGGAAATGCCATTGCAAAAATCATTGCATCAGAAAAATGAATTACACTATCTAATTCAGATGCTGCCCCAAGTATAACAAAAAGACAAAAAACAATTTTATAAAAATTTTCAGCAAAAATACTATTCCCTACTAAATATGTCCATGCTTTCATTCCATAATATGACCAAGTAATAATTGTTGAAAAAGCAAATAAAATAACAGCAAATGATAATACATATGGAAACCAGCTAATATCTTTCTCAAATGCTTTTGAGGTTAATTCTACACCAGAAATACCTGAAGAAGGGTCATAGGCACCAGAGATAATAATTACTAAAGCTGTTAAAGTACATATTATTATAGTGTCAAAAAATGGTTCAAATAAGGAAACAAAACCAACTGACATATGATCATCACTTTTTACTGCTGAATATGCTATCGGGGCTGAACCAATTCCTGCTTCATTAGAAAAGGTTGCTCTCTGGAAACCAACAATAAGGACTCCTAGAACTCCCCCCATTCCTGCTTGTGGAGTAAACGCTAGTGTAAAAATACTAACTATTGCACTAGGTAGCATTTCATAATTTACAAAAATTATTACCAATGCAGCTAAAGAATAAATTCCTCCCATAAACGGAACAACTTTTTCTGTAACTTTAGCAATGCCTTTTATGCCACCAATAATTACAATTCCAACTATAACAGCTAGAAAAAAACCAAATAACCAACCATACCCATAAAAAATACTTGCTTCTCCTCCGGTTGCAGTGAGTAATTGTTTAAATGATTGGTTTGCTTGGAACATATTTCCACCTCCGAAAGAACCAAAGACTGCTGATATAGCAAAAAAAATTGCCAAAAATTTTCCTAGTTTTTTATATCCAATATTTCCTAGGCCAGTGCTTAAATAATACATGGGCCCACCAGAAACTGTTCCATTGCTATTATAGATTCTATATTTCAATCCTAAAGAGCACTCAACAAATTTTGCAGCCATAGCTAAAAACCCTGCAAATATCATCCAAAGAGTTGCGCCTGGCCCGCCTAAAGATACAGCGACTGCTACACCTGCAATATTTCCTAATCCAACCGTACCTGAAAGTGCGGCAGTCAATGCTTGAAAATGTGTTACCTCGCCTTTTGATTTGTCGAATCTCTTTTTAAATTTTCCAGATATAAGATCTATGGAATGTTTAAAACCCCAAATATTTACAAATTTTAAATAAAAACTAAAAAATAAAGCTGCTATAAAAAGCCAAACAACTATTAACTTTATTTGTGCCTCGCCAAATTGAATGCTATAAAAAATTATATTAGAAATTTTTTCTGATATAGGCTCGAATCTTTCATTTATTATATGATCAAGTCTCATTAAATTTTTTTTAATCCTTCATAAATTATTTTGTATGCATAATTTAATTCTCTATTTAAAATACAGTATGGTGGCATAATATAAAGCACATTTCCAAGAGGTCTTAATAACAACCCCTTATTCAAAAAAAAATTTTTTATTTTTTCTGGTATTTTTGCTTTATAGCCATCTCCAAAACCTTTAACATTGAATGCAAGTACAGTACCGCAAGTTCTAATTTTTTCTATAGAATCTAACTTTGATATTTTTTTTGAAAAAATTTTATTTTTTTTTTCAATATCTTTTATTTTTTTAAAAATTTTTTTTGATTTGAATAAATCTAAAGAGGCAATAGAAGCTGCACAGCCCAATGGGTTTGCTGTAAATGAATGCCCGTGAGCCAATGCTTTATCAAAATTATTACCTAAAAAATTATTATATATTTTTTTTGTAGTTATTGTGAGTGATAATGGTAAGAACCCTCCGGTCAAACCTTTTGAAAGGCATATAATATCAGGCTTTGTTTTAATTTTTTTACATGCAAAAATCTCTCCTGTTCTTCCAAAACCTGTCATTACCTCATCATAAATTAAAAGATTATTATATTTTTTTACAATCTTAGAAAGTTTTTGCATAAAAATATTTCTACAAATATTCATTCCTCCTGATCCCTGAATTAATGGTTCTATTATTAAGCCGGCTATATCATTATTCTTTTTAAATTCATTCTCAATTTTTTTTAATATTAAACTTTCCTTTTCCTCTATTTTAGTGTCGCCTTCCCATGTTGATGGATAATCAAATAATTTAATATTAAAAAATAAATCTTTAAAAACTGAAAATAAATCAGAGCCACTTCCTAAACTCATTGCGCCAATAGTATCTCCGTGATATGCATTTTTAAATGCTATAAAAGTTTTTTTCTTCTTGTTTTGATTAAACCAATATTGATAAGCTATTTTCAATGCAACCTCAACAGCAGTTGAACCATTATCTGAAAAAAATACTTTTTTTAAATCTCTTGGCAGAATGTTTGAAATTCTTTTAGCTAATTCAATTGCCGGCTCATGAGTAAAACCTCCAAATATAACCTGTTCCAACTTTTTTGATTGTTTATAAATTGCTTTAGCTATGAAAGGATGACAATGGCCATGAGTATTGACCCACCATGAAGATATTAGATCTATATAAGTTTTGCCTTTATCATCTTTTAACTTAGTCATTTTTCCTGATACAATTTTAATTGGAATTGGAGATATTTTATGCTGAGTAAACGGATGCCAAATATGTTTTTGATCTAGTTTTATTGATTTTGAATTTTTCATATTTTAAAAATATTCATAAATGTTCTTTTAGACAAATTATCAGTTTTCTTTTTGTTTATATTTTTAATAGATGGTATTTTTGCCAAAACTTTTATCTTTCCAAACATCTCAATTGATTTTGCATTATCGTTTCCTTCTTTTCTATTTTTTATATTATTTAAAACCACTCCAAATACTTTTATATTATTTTTTTTTAAAATTTCTAATGTCATAAGCGTATGATTTATAGTTCCTAAAATAGATTTAGATACAACAATTACAGGAAATTTAAATTTTTTTATTAAATCAATAATTAATTTATTTTTATTTAATGGAACAAGTATTCCCCCTGCTCCTTCTACTATCAAAGGCATTTTAGATTCTGGTTTATTTATTTTTTTTATATCTATTAATATTTTTTCATAACTTGCCGCCAAATGTGGAGACAAAGGTTTGTTTAAAAGATATGTTGGTGGATGAAGTCTTTTATTACTAATATCTAAATTTTTAATATATAAAGTATCATTCTCAATAGATTTTCCTGTTTGTATTGGTTTCCAATATTCATAATTATATTTTTTCATTAATATTGAAGAAAAAAATGTTTTTCCAACACCTGTGTCAGAACCAGTAATAAAAAAACCTTTTTTATTCATAATTTAAATTATATTTTTAATTAATTTCAAAGAATTAAATAATTTTTTTATATTTTTTTCACTGTGACAACTAGAAATAGATATTCTCAATCTTGAACTATTAGGTGGAACAGATGGATATCTAATAGGAATAATATAAAAACCATTTTTTTCAAGTTTTTTAGAATATAAAATTGTTTTTTTTGAGTCACCAATAATTATTGGGATTATGTTAGTTTGAGAATTTCCAATATTAAAATTTTCTTTTTTTAACATTTCTCTAAAATTAAAAGAATTTTTAATTAATTTTTTTCTTCTATTTTTCAATTTAGGAATAAGTTTAATTCCGGAATATATTGAAGCTAATAAACTAAAAGGAATTGCAGTAGAATATATAATGCTTGGGCACTTATTTATTAAAAATGATTTTAAATTTTTACTACAAGCAACATATGCTCCAAAACTTCCAAACGCCTTGCTAAATGTACCAGTGACACAGTCTATTTCATTACTATACTTTAATGACAAACCAAAACCATTTTTTCCATAAATACCTGTTGCATGAGCTTCGTCTAAAAACAAAAAAGAATTATATTTTTTTTTTAAATTTACAAGGTTTTCAATATCTGCGAAGTCTCCATCCATACTAAAAACAGACTCTGATAAAATAAATTTAGGATTCTTTTTTAATCTATAGTTTTTTAATAAATGTTCTAGATGATTCATGTCATTATGATGAAATCGAATAAATTTAATTTTATTGCTTTTACAACCCTCATATATACATTGGTGATTTAATTTATCTGAAAATACTATTGGATCTTTTTTAAAGATATTTGAATTAAATATTGAAGATAAAATAGAATAATTAGCTAAATAACCAGTGCTAAATATTATTGCTGACTCAGTTTTCTTATGTTTTGCTAATTCAACCTCAATATTCTCGTGGAAATTGTAGTTACCTGACACCAATCTTGATGAGCCGCTTCCAATACCATATTTATTTATAATTTTTATAGTTTCTTTTTTCATTATTTCATTATTTGATAAGCCTAAATAATCATTTGATGAAAAATTTAATAAGTTCTTGTTGTTGTATTTAATCTTAATAGAGTTAATTCTTTTCAAGACTCTTAATTCCCTATACAAATTCTTTCTTTTTAAGTCTGATAAGGAATTTAAAAAAAGTTGATTAAAATTCATTTTTTTCATTTAATTTCTTTGATTTTTTACAATATATATTCTATTAAACTGTGTAATTTTTTTTATACTTTATTTTAAGTATAAAAAAATTTTTTTGGGATCAAATTTGGGATTATGAATAAAAGATTTACTATTGGAAAATTTCCTCGAACTAGATTAAGAAGAAATAGGCAATCTCCGTGGTGTAGAAATTTAGTTTCTGAAACAAATCTAAGTGTGAATGACCTTATTTTACCATTATTCATAACTGAAGGAAAAAAAATAACTCAGAATATTAAATCATTGCCATCTGTGCAAAGATATAGCATAGATATGCTTTTAAAAAAAGTTGAGGAAGTGGCCAGTTTTAATATTCCGGCTATTTCCATTTTTCCCTATATTGAAAAAAAATTAAAAACATTTGATGGTAAAGAAGCATTAAACAAAAATAACTTAGTTTGTAGAGCAATAAAAGAAATTAAGAAAAATTTTCCAAATATTGGGCTTATTTGTGATGTGGCATTAGATCCATATACCACTCATGGGCATGATGGAATTTTAAAAAATAATTATGTTGCAAATGACGAAACAGTAGAAATTTTATCCCAACAAGCAATTTATCAAGCTGAAGCTGGAGCCGATATTATAGCTCCATCAGATATGATGGATGGAAGAATAGGTGTTATTAGAGACAGGCTAGATAACGAAGGTTTTAATAATACGATTATATTATCTTACTCGGCGAAGTTTGCCTCAAATTTTTATGGGCCTTTTAGAGATGCGGTTGGATCATCTCTTTCTATAAATAAAAGTGACAAAAAAAACTATCAAATGGATTTTAAGAATTCAGATGAGGCAATTAGGGAAGTTGCAATGGATATAAATGAAGGTGCGGATATGGTAATGATTAAACCTGCGTTACCTTATTTAGATGTAATAACAAAAATAAAACAAAGATTTAACATTCCTATTTTTGCATATCAGGTAAGTGGGGAATATGCAATTCTTAAACTTGGTGAAAAAGAAAAAGTATTAAATTATGAAAAAAGTTTATTTGAAAATTTAATTTCTATAAAACGAGCAGGAGCATCAGCAATTTTTACATATGGAGCAATTGATATAGCAAAAAAAATAAAATGAACAAACCAACAAAAATATACAATAATTTAAATTTTCACAATGCTTTGCCTCGTAACTGTCCTTATTTGCCAGGAAAAAAAGAACATTTATTGTTTACTGATTTAACAAAATTTATAAGTAAAAAAGTATTAGAAAAATTAGTTTCTGAAGGCTTTAGAAGAAGTGAGAATATTTTTTATAAACCTGCATGTAAAAATTGTAATTCCTGTATATCAACACGTGTTGACGTAAATAGTTTTTTATTTTCTAAAAACTTTAAAAGAATTTTAAAAAAAAATAAGGATTTAAAATTAAAAATAGAAAAACCAAAATCAACGATTAATCATTATAAATTATTCAAAAATTATTTAAAGCTAAGACATTCTAAAGGTGATATGGCTGATATGACTTATTTAGATTTTAGAACTATGATTGAAATATCGCCAGTAGATACGAAGATTCTAAATGTTTATAAAAATAATAAAATTTTTGGAATAATGCTTTATGATATTTACAAAGACTCGTATTCAGCTAATTATTCTTTTTTTGAACCAAGAAATAAAGATAGAAGTTTGGGAACATTTCTAATTTTAAAACTAATAGAACAAGCAATAAAAGAAAAAAAAAAATATTTGTATTTAGGGTATTATGTAAAAGAATGTAAAAAAATGTCATACAAAATTAAATTTAAACCAATAGAAGTCCTTAAGAATAAAAATTGGGAATCTCTTTGAAAAAAAATAGAAGAAAATTTATAAAAAAAACTGCAATTTTAACTACAGCAGCTGCTTTAGGCAGTTTGATATCAAAAAAATCAACTGCTAAAAAAAATTATAATTGGAAAATGGTTACAACTTGGCCAAAAAACTTTCCTGGCCTAGGAACTGGAGCAGAAATTTTTGCTAAAATGGTTAGCGAATGTTCTGGTGGCAAAATGAATATTACAGTTTTTGGTGCAGGTGAAATAGTACCAGCTTTTGAAGCTATGGATGCTGTTTCAAGTGGAGCAATCGAAATGGGTCATGGAGGTCCTTATTATTGGAAAGGTAAGGTTGCTGCTTCACAGTATTTATCAGCAATACCATTTGGTTTAACTCCTCAAGAACAAAATTCTTGGTTTGAAAAAGGTGGGGGGCAAGAAATCGCTGATGAAATTTATAAAAAAATGGGATGTAAATTTTTTGTTTGTGGAAATACAGGTCCTCAAATGGGCGGTTGGTATAACAAAGAAATAAAAAAAAT
>PTKO01000012.1 GCA_002937775.1 Alphaproteobacteria bacterium MarineAlpha6_Bin4
TGTTAATGGTGGTTCAATTGCTATTGGCCATCCAATTGGAGCATCCGGTACTCGAATTTTAACAACTCTTTTACATGAAATGGAAAAAAGAGATTCAAAAAAAGGTTTGGCCACTTTATGTATAGGCGGCGGCATGGGAATTGCTATGTGTTTAGAAAGAAAATAATATGTCAAGAGTAGCATTAGTAACTGGTGGAACTAGAGGAATTGGTGAAGCAATTTCTTTAAGGTTAAAAAAAGAAGGATACAAAGTGGCAGCTAGTTATGTTTCTAGAGATGAAGATGCACAAAATTTTATGAAAAAAACCGGAGTACATGTTTATAAATTTGATGTTGCTATTTTTGATCAATGTAGTGAAAAAATTAAAGAAATAGAAAAAGATTTAGGACCTATAGAAGTATTAATAAACAATGCTGGAGTTACTAGAGATAGTATGTTGCATAAAATGGACGTTAGGCAATGGGGAGATGTTATAAGAACAAATTTAGATTCATGTTTTAATATGTCAAAATGTGTAATAGATAATATGAGAGAAAAAGGGTTTGGTAGAATTATAAACATAAGTTCTGTTAATGGGCAAGCGGGCCAAGCTGGACAAACTAACTATGCTTCTACAAAAGCAGGAATGATAGGTTTTACTAAATCTCTAGCTCTAGAAACTGCAAATAAGGGAATTACAGTTAATTGTGTTGCCCCTGGATATATTGATACTGAAATGGTGCAAGCAGTTCCTCAAGAAATTTTAAATAAAATTATTAAAAGTAAAATACCTTTAGGAAGATTAGGGAAGCCAGAAGAAATTGCTGAAGCAGTTTTATATTTAGTAAAAGATGATTCAGGTTTTATTACAGGAACTACATTAAATGTTAATGGTGGTCAATATAATGTTCCTTAAAAATTGTCTTTTCTCCTTCTAATTTCACCAAAAACCTCTTCAGGAGAAGAACTTTCCATTTCAATATTCTTTTTTATATTTTGAACATCAGCTCTTAAAAATGGATTGCTTTCAATCTCCTCTTCAACAGTGGTTGGAACAGTAAAAGAATTTTCATTAACTAGTTTGTTTATTTCTTCAGATTTTTTGATTAATTTATTATTATTTTTTTCTATAGAAAGAGCAAAATCAGCATTGCTTTTAGAATACTCATGCCCACAATATATTTTTGTTTCATTTGGCAAATTTCTAATTTTCAAAAGAGAACCCCACATTATCTGTGGCGTACCTTCAAATAATTTTCCACAACCTAATACAAAAAGAGTGTCTCCAGAAAATAAAATTTTATGATCTTTAAAAAAATAAATTATATGCCCTGCTGTATGACCTGGAGTTTCAATAATTTTAGCTTCATAACCATGGATTTTTATAATATCATTTTCTTTTAATAAATTGTCTATACCAGGTATCTGATCTTTTTCTTTATCCGGACCATATATTTTACATTTATATTTTTCTTTCAATTCTAAATTTCCACCAGTGTGATCATTATGATAATGAGTATTTAAAATATATTTTAATTTAAGCTTATTTTCTTCAATAAATGGGATTATTTCTTCAGGGCTGGCTGGGTCTATTGCTGAACAGTATTTATTCCTTTCATCTATAATTAAATAAGAATAATTGTCAGATAAAATAGGAATTGTTTTAACTTTCATAATGTAGATTATTATTTTTTTAAAACAAAAAGTCCAGATGCTGAAAAAAAGTTACTAAAATTTTTTTTTATAGGATTATTTATTTTTTTTCCAAATCTATTTAAATAGAAATTTTTTTCAATTTTAATTGAATTTTTTTTGCATAGTTTTTTAAAATCTTTAATAGTACACAGATGAATATTTGGAGTTGTATACCAGTAATGTGGTAAAGAAGAAGATTGGGGCATTACGCCATTTATTAAAAGTTTTAATCTTATTGTCCATGAACCAAAATTTGGAAAAGATACTATTGCATATTTACTAATTCTTACTAATTGTTTCAAAACTTTTTCTGGCGAACGTGTTGCCTGCAGAGTTTGGCTTAAAATAACAAAATCAAATGATTTTGACGGAAAAGAAATTAAGTCTTTATCAGCGTCTCCTTGTACTACTGATAAACCACGCTTTACACAAATATTAACATTTTTTTGACTTATTTCTAAACCTCTACCATCAATTTTTTTTCCTTTATCTAAAAATTTCAATAAATCACCATTTTCACAGCCAACATCAAGAATTCTAGAATTATCCTTTATGACATTTTTTATAATTTCAAAATCTAATCTATTCATTTTTTTTTATTAATTAAAAACCAATCTTATTTGCGGTTGCCTTTAAAAAACCTTTTACAGTATCGTTAAATTCTTTTTCATCTAACAAGAAGGCATCGTGGCCTTTATCAGTTTTAATTTCTACAAAACTTACATTTGCTCCAACAGCATTTAAAGCATCAACAATTTCCTTACTATATTTTGTTGGATATACCCAATCACTAGTAAATGATATAACGCAAAATTTTACGGGAGTTTTTTTGTAAATATTTTTTAAACCACCTTTTTTTTGTGCAGGTAAATCAAAATAATCCATTGCCCTTGTAATATATAAATAACTATTTGCGTCAAATCTGTCTACAAATGTTTGTCCTTGATGTTTTAAATAGCTTTCTACCTGAAAATCAGTCTTAAAGCCGTAGGCTAATGATAATTTATTTTGCAAATTTCTTCCAAATTTTCTTTGAAATGCTTCTTCTGATAAATAAGTTATATGTGCTAGCATTCTAGCCACTGATAGCCCTTTTTGAGGTATTTTTTTTTTATTAATATAATTACCGTTACACCAATTAGGATCGCTCATAATTGCTTGTCTTCCTACTTCATGAAAAGCTATATTTTGAGCAGAGTGTCTAAAAGAAGTAGCTATCGGTATTGCTGAAACAATATTTCCAGGGTATGTTGCAGCCCATTGTAAAGCTTGAAAACCCCCAGCTGATCCGCCTATTACGCTTAAAAGTTTTTTAATACCCAATGAGTCAATTAGCATTTTTTGTGCATTAACCATATCTCTAATAGTGATAACTGGAAATGACATGTTATATATCTTTTTTGTTTTTGGATTTAACTCTTTTGGCCCAGTACTTCCTAAGCAGCCACCAAGAATATTTGAACATATAACAAAAAATTTATTTGTATCTATAGGTAAATTAGGACCAATAGCTTTTGCCCACCAGCCAGGTTTTTTTGTAATGGGATTTTTACCAGATGCGTATTGATCCCCACTTAAAGCATGACAAATTAAAATTGCATTATTTTTTTTTTTATTAAGTTTTCCGTAGGTTTGAAAAGCAATTTTAAAGTTTTTTAGATATTTTCCACTATCTAATTTTAAAGGTGTATTTGTCCCTAAATAAGCAAATTTTTTTGAATTTTTCATTTTTTTTATAAAAAAAAACCACCGACATTTGAAACGTGGTGGTAAAAAAATAATAGCGCTTTAGCAGTTTATTTGCCCGCAAGCTACGTTTCAAATCGGCAATTCATATGTAGCATTTCTGGAAAAAAATTCAAGTTTATTTAAAAGTTGTATTTTTTACTCTTATAATTAATTTTAGTTAATCATGACTAACTTTTTAAAAATAAATAAAAACATTGATAGTGTAGTTAAGTATGAAGCTGGAATATCTAAAATAGCTAGCAACAAAAGAGTTATTAAATTATCTTCGAATGAAGGAGCTTTTGGGAGAAGTCTTAAAGTTAAAAAAGTTTTAAAAGAATATGAAAAAGATATATTTAGATACCCAGACCCAGAAAGTAATAAATTAAAAGAAGCATTAGCAAAAAGGTATAAAATTAACAAAAATAATATCGTTTGTGGCAACGGATCTGATGAAATTTTAGCAACAATCGCTAAAATGTTTTCTAAGCCTGGTGATGAAATTCTTTATTCAGAATATGGATTTCTTATGTATCCAATTGCAGCGCAATTAGCTGGCTCCAAAGGAATTAAAGTTAAAGATATAAATTATAAAAATTCACTTAATAACTTTTTTAATTCTATAACTAAAAAAACTAAAATTATTTTTATTGCT
Organism: Alphaproteobacteria bacterium MarineAlpha6_Bin4; assembly: GCA_002937775.1. GTDB lineage: Bacteria > Pseudomonadota > Alphaproteobacteria > CAYOOR01. The sequence continues at coordinate 4,059 of PTKO01000012.1, forward strand.
AATCCTAATAATCCAACTGGTACATATTTAAACAAAGATGAATTAAATAATTTTGTTAAGAAAATACCAAAAAAAATTTTATTAGTTATTGATGCTGCTTATGCAGAATATATAACAAAAAAAGATTATTCGTCTGGTATAGATTTAGTTAAAAAAAACAAAAATGTAATAATGACAAGAACTTTCTCAAAGATCTACGGTTTAGCTGGATTGAGACTAGGTTGGGCATACTGTCCAAAATATATTGCAGAAATTTTTAATAAAGTAAGACTGCCTTTTAATATAAACAGTGCAGCAATTGAATCTGGGGTAGTGGCTGTTAATGACAGAAGCTTTTTAATCAAATCATTAAAGCATAATAATTATTACTTAGGCTGGTTAACAAAAGAAATAGTTAAATTAGGCCTAATACCAATTCCTAGCGTTGCAAACTTTGTTTTAGTAAAGTTTCCAAAAGAAGGAAGATTTTCTGCAAAAAAAGTTAATAGTTATCTTTTATCAAAAGGTATAATTTTGAGAACTCTAGCTAGTTATAACCTTGATAATTATTTAAGAATTTCTATTGGGACTAAAGAAGAATTAAAAAAACTCATAAAAGTTTTAAGAATTTACTTTAAAAAAAAAATATAATCTACATTTGATTTCAAATGAATATTTTTAAAAAAACAACAATGATAGGAATTGGGCTAATAGGCTCATCTATAGCAAGAGCGTTGAAAAAAAAACGACTAAGCAAAAAGATCTGCATATTTTCACAAACAAATAAAACTTTAAATAAAGCAAGAAAGTTGAAATTAGGTGATTTTTACACTAATAATCTTGAAAAAAGTGTTCAAAATAGTGATTTAGTTATCATCTGTACGCCAATTTCTGCATATAAAAAAATATTAAATAGAATATCTAAAAATTTAATGCAAGGAGCAATACTAACTGATGTCGGATCAACAAAATCAACAGTTGTTGATACTTTTTTAAAAATAAAAAAACCTAATTTTAATATTTTGCCAGCTCATCCTATAGCAGGAACAGAAAAATCAGGCCCAGAATCGGGATTTGCAGAATTATTTAATAATCGTTGGTGTGTTATTACTCCTATGGGAAGAAATGACAATAAATCATTAAATAAATTAAAAAACTTATGGAATAAACTTGGTTCAAAAGTACAAATAATGAATGCTACTGAGCATGATAAAATACTAGCTATAACATCTCATGTTCCACACCTAATTTCTTATTCAATTGTTTCATCTACATTGGCTTCTAATTCAAAACAAAAATCACAAATAATTAAATTTTCTGCTGGTGGTCTCAGAGATTTTACAAGAATTGCTTCTTCTGACCCAGTTATGTGGAGAGATATTTTTTTAAATAATAAATCAAATTTGCTAAAAATAACTAAAAATTTTGAAAAATCACTAAATTTGATAAAAAAATATATAAAGACAAATAACGAAAAGAAATTAAAAGAAATTTTTTCTAATACAAAAAAAATAAGAAAATTAATAGAAAAAGAAAAACAAATATAATTATAACATGTTTTCTAATTTTTTTCTGAATTCTCCAGGATTTAATCCAGGATCTATGGGCTTTAAGAAATTTACAGTTATTTTCCCTGGATATTTTAAAAAACTATTTCTACCCCAAAACTTTCCAGAGTTTAATTTTACAGGCACAACTTTAACATTAAGATGTTTATATAAAATTACTATTCCAGATTGAATTTTATTTTTTGTATTAGGTATAGTTCTTGTACCGTGAGGAAAAATTAAAATGGGTCTTTTTTCATATACCGCAGCTTTTGCTTTTGAAATAATTTTTTTTAAACTGTTTGAGCCCTTGTTTCTTGTTATAACAATCATACCCAATTTATATAAATGCCAACCAAATAAAGGGATGAATAAAAGAGATTTTTTGTGAAAAATAACGCAGTCACCAATTAAATAAGGAATAATAATGGTATCCCATGCAGATTGATGCTGACAAGCATATATGACTTTATTATGTTTTATATTTTCAGATCCTTTAATTTCATAATTTAGATTTATAACTTTTTTTAATATTTTATTGGTTATTTTGATCCATATAAACCAAACTTTAACGTCAACTTTCCTATTAAAAAATAAAACTGGAAGTGAAAAAAAAGATATTAAAAATGTCCATATATAAAATAGGATATTAAAAATTAAGGATCTTAAAAAAATAATCATTTTCAAAAGTAAAATATTCAATTACGTTTAATATAAATAAAATATATAATCTATATTTTAATAATATTTAAATGATTATTACTTGTTCAAGTTGCAATACCAAGTACTCAATAAATAAAATTTCTTTAGGAAATAAAGGAAAAAAGGTTAAATGTTCAAATTGTGGATATGAGTGGTTTGAAAATGTAGAAACAAAAAGAAAGAAAGTGTCAACAGATACTTTTAAGGAAGAAACGAAAGATATTAATTTAGAAAATGAAATCAAAATTAATAAATTATTTACTCCAAATAAACAAAAGAAAAAAAATTATGGTTTTTTATATTTTTTTTTGCTTATCGCTACAATTTTATTTATATACTTAAACAAAGAAAACTTCAATTTTGGAATAAAAGATTCTTTTTTTAAATTAATAAAAAAAGATTTTCTTATTAAAGAAAATAAAAATTCCTTTGCATTAGTTTTTAACCAAATAGAAAAAGAAGTAAGTGTTCTAAATAATAATAAAAGGGTGATAAAAATTTTTGGAAAAATTAGCAATACATCAAATATGGATGATCATAAAATTCCTAGATTACAAGCCACATTATTTAATGATGAAGGTAAAATTATAACTTCATGGTTTTTTAATGCTGAAAAAGATTTTTTAAAACCTCAAGAAAGTTTAAATTTTAATACTAGTTATATACATGATAAACAAGACATTGCGGATATAAAAATTGAATTTTATAAAAAAGATTAATGGTTAAGACTGGAAAAACTGCAGTTATATCAATTTATCCAGGTATAGGAGATATCGTATGGCATTTACCATTTTTTAGAGCTTTAGCTAGCAGATCTTTAGAAAAAAAAATACATTTATTTACTAGGAAAACAACCTTAGCAAAAGAAATTTTGAAATATGATAAAACAATTAGTAAAGTTTATTACCTAAATGAAACTAGGCAGTTTTTTAACACTATTATATCTTTTCCAAAAATAATAAAAAAACTTAAAAAAGAAAAGTTTGAAACAATATGGATTTTTCACAGAAGTCCAAGATACGCAGTTATTTCAAGAATAGCAGGTATAAAAAATATATATGGATTTGGATTAGGTGCTCAGAAAATATGGCTAAGTTCAAAAAAAGGTATAGGTGATAATTCAAAAAAAAAAGATAATATTTTTAAAGCAAAAAAATTACTAAGCATTCATGGCATAAAGTGTAAAAATAATTTTAAATTAGAATTACCTGATTTTGTTATTAATAAAAAATTGAAAAAATTTAAGATGTTTCCTAAACCATGGATAGCTATTGGTTTTTCATGCAACAAAACAGCTTTTATGAAAAACAACAAGCCTTACTCATTTTATAGAACATGGAGACCAGAATTTTTTTCAGATTTGATAAATTTAATACATAGTAAAAACAAAAAAATATTTTTTTTTCTTATAGGTGCAAAAAATGAATTAAATTTAGCAAACAAAATAAAAAATAAATGTTTATTAAAAAGCAAAGTTATTGTTTCTTGTAATCCAATAATCACTAACTTATCAATTTTGTTAAAAAGCAAAGTTTTCATAGGTAATGATTCTGGTCCATTAAATTTATCTGGAGCAATGGGAATTAAATCTTTTGGTTTATTTGGTGCTTCACCACCAATAAAAAATGTAAATAACATTTATCCTATTGTGCCTCCAGAAGGAGCGGTAAATCCGCACAAATATGGTTTTAATCCAATTTCATTAGAAGAAGGTATGGATTTAATAAAACCACAAAATGTTTTTAAAAAGATAAAAAAATTTATTTAATTTTATTTATCCAACCCGGCATTGTTTCTCTAGTTATTTGTTCATCAACAGTATTAATTTTTCTAATTACTGATAGCTTTTTTTTATGAATCATTAATTCCATAATTATTGGCCTTGAATTATAAGAAGAAGACATTGACGATCCATAAGCACCAACGTTACTAATAAAAAGAAAATCTTCTGAATTTATTTTATTTAATAATATATTTTTCACAAATGTATCGGCAGTCTCGCATATAGGCCCAACTATTGTGTAAAGCTTTTTATTTCCTCTAGAATTTTTTATATTTTTTATTTCATGATAAGCATCATACAAAGCTGGTCGCATTAAATCGTTCATTCCAGCATCTATTACTAAAAAATTTGTTTTTTTATTCTTTTTTACAAATAAAACTTTGGTAACCAATATACCAGATTCTGCAACTAACATTCTTCCAGGCTCCACTATAAGCTTACAATTTAGGTCATTGCATAAATTTAAAATTATTTTTACATAGTCTTTTATAGCTATAGCTTTTTCATTTTTATAATTAATACCTATTCCACCACCTAAATCTAAAACTTTTATTATTTTTTCTTTATTATTAATTTTGTTAATAAACTTCTTTAATTTTAAAAAAGTTTTTTTAAATGGATTTATAGACATTATTTGTGATCCGATATGAACCGATAAACCAACGACATCTAAATTTTGATTATATTTATACTTTTTAAAAATTTTTTCTACCATTTTAATATTTAAACCGAATTTATCTTCTTGTCTTCCAGTTGTAATTTTTTTATGCGTTTCCGCATCAATATTTGGATTAACTCTTATTCCTATTTGCACCTTCTTTTTTAATCTATTAGCTATATTTTCAATCATTTTTAATTCATCTTCAGATTCAATATTAATTTGAAGAATATTTTTTTTTATAGCAAATATTATTTCTTCTGCTTTTTTTCCTACTCCAGAAAAAACTATTTTTTTTGGGTGTATTCCAGCTATCAAAGCTCTTTTTAATTCGCCTTCCGAAACAACTTCTGCTCCAGCGCCAAGTTTCGCTAGCATTTTTAATATTGCTACATTTGGATTTGCTTTAACAGCATAACAAATAGTTTTATCCAAATATTTTAAGGATTTTTCAAATTCTTTATATTTTTGGACTATAGTATTTGAAGAATAACAGTAAAATGGAGTTATAAATTTTTTTGTTAAACTTTTTACTGATATTCCTTCAACATATAATTCATTTTTTTTAAATTTTAAATTATTCACTTGGGTATTCCTTAGGGTAATTTTTTCCAGGTTTTTCTAAATCACCTTTTTTTCCACATCCATTATATGTTAGCAAAATCAAAAATAAAAAAATAATATAAAGAAAAATTTTCACAATAAAAAAATTAATTAAGATCTTTTTTTGCAGAAGCTATAGCTTTTCTAATCTCTTTTGGAGAAGTGCTTCCTAAACTCTTTTTAAGATTAATAGAATTATCTATTTTTAAAAACTTTTTTATTTTTAGTCCAGAATCATTTCCAATTATGTTTAATTCTATATCAGTTAAGTCGTTAATTTGACAATTTTTCTTGTCAGCAATCTTTACTAACTTTGCAATCATTTTGTAGGCTTTTCTAAAAGAAATTTTATAATTCATTACAAGCCAATCTGCTAAATCAGTTGCCATTAAGTTACTGTTGTTACAGGCATTCTTCATTTTTTCTTTATTTATTTTTAAACCTTTAAAAATTCCATCAATTACATCAATAGATGTAATTAAATTGTCATAGCTATCAAAAACAGGCTCCTTGTCCTCTTGTAAATCCTTGCTATAAGTTAAAGGCAAGCCTTTAACTATTGATAAAAGACTAATCAAATTTCCTGAAAATCTCCCCATTTTACCTCTTATTAATTCTGCAGAATCAGGGTTTTTCTTTTGAGGCATAATAGAACTACCAGTTGAAAAATCATCTGACAATGTAACAAATTTGAATTGATCATTAGTCCAAATTGTAATATCTTCACTAATTCTAGATAAATGAGACCCACAAATAGCAACATTTGATAAAAATTCTAAAGCAAAATCTCTGTCAGACACACTATCCATAGAATTTGAAGTTGGTTTTTTAAAACCAAGTTTTTTAGAAGTAAAAACTCTATCAATATCAAAAGATGTTCCTGCTAATGCTGCTGAACCTAAAGGGCACTCATTAATTCTATCAATGCTTTTGAGAAACCTATCTTTGTCTCTTTTTAGCATTTCGTAATAGGCCATTAAATGATGTGCAAAACTTACTATTTGAGCAGATTGTAAATGTGTGTAGCCAGGAAAAATTGTATTAATATGTAAACCTGATTTATTAATTATAGTTTTTTGCAAATTTGTAATTTTTTGAGACAACTCTTTTATTGCTTCTATGACCCAAAGTTTAAAGTCTGTGACTACTTGATCATTTCTAGATCTTGCAGTATGAAGCTTTTCTGCTGCATCACCAATTAAATTATGTAATTCCATTTCAATATTCATGTGTATATCTTCATGAGATCTTTTAAAAACAAATTTATTATTAATAATCAAATTTTTAATTTTTTTTAAACCTTTTGTAATAGATTTATATTCTGTAAGAGAGATTATTTTTTTATTTTTAAGCATTAAAGAGTGAACTTCAGACACCTTTATATCCTGTAATGCCAATCTTTTGTCAAAATCAATTGAAGAATTGATTTTTTCTAGCAATGGATTACTTAATTTGTTAAAGTTACTACCCCATATTGGGTTTATATTTTTTTTATTTTTTTTCATTATTTTTGTTCAATAGATAATATACTTTTTTTAGGTTAAAAGCTTTTTCTATGAAATTTTTCACATTTATATTGGTTTTCTTAATATCTCTTCCTTTACATTCTTATGATAACGCGAACAAAGATTTGATTAACAACTTTTTAAAAAACGAATTAGAAGATTTTGAACTTAGTAATGAAAAAAAAAATATTTCTAATTTAATATTTCATGATCATGAAGAAAAGGAAGTTTCATTCTCAAATTTTAAAGGAAAAATATTATTAGTTAATTTTTGGGCTACATGGTGCGCACCATGTATCAAAGAAATGCCTTCTTTAGATAGACTTAAATCGAAAATAAAAGGAAATTTTGATGTTGTGGCTATATCTGTAGATAGAGATGGAGTAAGTAAAGTTACAGATTTTTTTAATAATAATAAAATTACTTATTTAGAAAGATTTTTTGATATAAAAAATTCTATTGCAAAGGAAATTGGATTATTTGGTGTTCCAACTAGTTATTTTGTTAATAAGAATGGTGAAATAATAGGATATTATCAAGGCGATATGGAGTGGGATAACAAAACAGTAATAGAATTCATTAATTATTTGATTAAGATTTAATTTTGTCTAACTCTTTTGACAATTCTGGAAGAATTTTAAATAAATCACCAACAATACCGTAGTCAGCAACTTGAAAAATTGGAGCTTCCTCATCTTTATTTATTGCAACTATTATTTTACTATCTTTCATTCCAGCTAAATGTTGTATAGCTCCAGAAATTCCTACGGCAATATATAATTCCGGAGCAACCACTTTGCCTGTTTGACCAACTTGATAATCATTAGGAACAAAGCCAGCGTCAACAGCTGCCCTAGAAGCACCAACTGCTGCTTTTAATTTATCTGCAACTTCTTCAAGTAAATTAAAATTTTTACCACTTTCCATTCCTCTTCCTCCAGAAATAATAATTCCTGCTGATGTGAGCTCTGGCCTATCTGACTTATTTAATTCATTTTTCAAAAATTTTGATAAACCAGCATCTTTTTTATTTTCAATTTTTGTAATTTTAGTATTACCACCATCAAGTTTTGATGCTTCAAAATTTGTTGTTCTTACTGTTATAATTTTTTTACTATCTTTTGATTGTACCTTTAAATTTGCATTACCTGCATATATTGGTCTAATAAAAGTATCATTATTTTCTACAGATATAATATCTGAAATCTGAGCAACATCTAATAAAGCTGCTATTCTAGGCATTATATTTTTTCCAAAAGTTGATGAAGGCGCAAGTATATGAGAATATTTATTTGCTAATTCAACAATTGTTGGTGCAATATTTTCTGCTATATGATTTTTATAAATATTATTTTCTGAAATGAAAATTTCTTCAATATCTTGACATTTACTTAATTCTTCAGCAACTTTGGAACAATTTTCACCTAAAATTATAGCATGAACTGATTTATCAATTTTTTTTGCTGCAGTAATTGTATTTAAAGAAGATAGTTTTAAACTTTGATTATCGTGTTCTATTAAAACTAGTACGCTCATTTAAATCACCTTTTCCTCATCATGAAGTTTTTTTACAAGTTCTTGTACACTGTCAATTTTTATACCAGCCTGTTTTTTTGGAGGTTCTTTAACTTCTAAGGTTTTTAATCTTTGCTTAATTTCAATATTTAAATCTTTAGGGGTTATTTTCTCAATTGGTTTTTGCTTTGCTTTCATAATATTAGGCAAAGATGCATATCTTGGCTCATTCAATCTTAAATCAGTAGTAATAATCGCAGGAATTGCCATTTCAAGAGTTTCTAAACCACCATCTATTTCTCTAGTAACATTTAATTTCTTTCCATTTATTTCTAATTTAGATGCAAATGTACCTTGAGGCCATTCAAGCAAGGCTGATAACATTTGCCCAGTTTGATTAGAGTCGTCATCAATAGCTTGTTTTCCCATTAATACTAAATCTGGATTATTTTTTTTTATAATTTCTCTTAGAATTTTTGCAACCTCCAACGGTTGTACTTCTTCTTCAGTTTCAACTAAAATTCCTTTATCAGCGCCAATTGCAAGCGCCGTTCTTAAAGTTTCTTCTGATTTAGCTGAACCAATAGTTATTGCTATAATTTCATTACATAATTTTTTTTCTTTTAATCTTACAGCCTCCTCAACAGCAATTTCATCAAAAGGGTTCATTGACATTTTGACATTTTCTAGATCTACATTTGAGTTATCGCTTTTAACTTTAATTTTTACGTTATAATCAACAACTCTTTTTACCGGAACTAAAATTTTCATGATCCTAAAAATTTACACTCAAAAAATACAATTTCAATTGAAAAATTTAAACCTTTTTATTTTTTAAATTTGTAATAGCCAAACACAATGCAATAATAAACCAATTCATAGTAGCGTTTCTATTAGAAAAAAAACTACCTGTAGACATAATTGGCCAAAATAAAACAAAGAAACTTAGTATTGGCGCATAAATTAATGGATAATTATTTTTAGTTATATTTTTATAAAAATAACTAAACCAAGTAAATAATAAAATTATAAATCCTATTAGACCTAATATTCCAGTTTCTAACAACCATTGTATATAAAAGTTATGAGGGTGAGTTGTGCAAAAAAAATATTTTAAATTTTTTTTATATTTTTCTAAATTACATGCGTTGGTATAATTTTTAATACCAATTCCTAAAAAAGGATAATCCTTCCATATAGTTATAGCCTGTTTGTAAGTTTCTGAATACGCACTTTTTGAAAAATTTGTTAATACTTCATAAAAAAAAGGTTGAGTTTTAAATTCTTTTTTACATATTTTATTTTTATCATTTTCACAAGGTTTAGTAATTTGATAAACTGTTCCATCATGCCAAGGGTTTTTTTCAATGATTTCTATTTTTTGCCAAATAGGATTAAATTTTACAGCAAGAGAAATTAAGCAAAATAGGATAGCTAGAGACAAAAATATTTTTTTTCTAAATTTTTTTTCTATAAAAAAAAGAATTAACACTCCTAAGCCAATGCTTGCAAAAGACATTGCTTCTCCTGTTAAAAATATAAGAAACATAACTAATGTTAGTAAAGGCACAAATATTAAATTAGCATTATTTGATTTTTTTAATTTAATAATGGTAAATAAAAAAAATATAAAAAAGAATTTTGATAAATATGCTCCAGGTATATTACTTCTAAAAGGTCCGGTTAATCTAAAATGATCGTTTGAATAAAATCCTAAAATATCAGGGCCATAACCTTTATTTAAATCAAAATGTAAAAATTGATAAAACGTATCAATAAAAACGAATATAAAAGCAGCAAAAATAGAATATAGAATATATTTTAAAAATTTTTTTTCTATTAAGATCCAGTATTGCAAAGCAACAGCAAAAATAAAAAAGCGTAAAAATAAAGTTGCGTGTTCAAAAGCTACTGTAACATCTATAGCAAATAAGCTTGCAAATATTAAATATAACCACAAAAAAAAAATTATTTTTACCCATTTTATTTTTATCCATGCCCAATCTTTTTTAAAGACAGAATTTATTAAAAATAAAATAGAAATGGTACTTACAATTATATCGGATGGTGCTTGGCCAATTATAATTGCAAATGGCATAAAAATAAGCAAAAAAAACGAAATTTTTTGTAAACTTACTTTATTCAAATTATTTCTTTTTTAAATTTTTACCAGGTTTCCAAAGTATGTCTTTTTTTCCTTTATTATTTGTGTATCTAGCAATAACAAATAATAAATCAGACAATCTATTTAAATATACAATTGCTATAGGATTAATTTTTTCTTTTCGAGAAAGAGCAACAACTTTTCTTTCAGCTCTCCTTGTTATAGTTCTAGCAATATGTAAATAGATAGAAGACTCGGAGCCACCAGGCAACACAAATGAGTTTAGTGGAGCTAATTCTTTATTAAAACTGTCGATTTTTTTTTCTATATAATCTATACGATCATTTGTTATTCTAAGTTTTTGAATTTTTTTTTTATCTGGTACACATAAATCGGCTCCTAAATCAAATAAATCATTTTGTACTATTTGAAGTAATTTTTTTATTTTTGAACTTGTTCTAAGAATTGCTAATCCTATAGCAGCATTTGATTCATCGACTGATCCGTAAGCATCTACTCTTAATGAGTTTTTATCAACTCTTTTCCCATCTCCAAGTAGAGTAGTTCCTTTATCGCCAGTTCTTGTATATATTTTATTTATTTTGACCAATTTAATCTAAAAATTTTATAAAGAATACCAAAACAAATATTAAAATAATTATACCCTGAGTTATTACTCTTAATCTCATTAATTTGTTCGAATACTTTTTATTAAAATCACCTTTTACCAACATTGATATTAGTCCTATAGCTAAAACAACAACTAAAACAAGTCCAAAAATAATTATTAATATTGGGGCGATTTTTGTAAAAAATTCCATCAATTAATATTAATTTAACAAACCTTTAGCAATTACGTGTGCTTGAATTTCAGCTGTTCCTTCAAAAATATTTAAAACTCTAGCATCGCATAAAACTCTACTTATCGGATATTCTAATGCATAGCCATTACCGCCATGAATTTGCACAGCATTATCAGCATTAGACCACGCAACTCTTGCAGCTAAAAGTTTTCCCATTCCAGCTTCTATATCACATCTTTTATCAGAGTCTTTTTCTCTTGCAGAGAAATATGTTATTTGCCTTGCAATCATTGTTTCAACAGCCATCCAAGCTAATTTAGTTGCAACTCTTGGAAAATCAAAAATCTTTTTTCCAAATTGTTCTCTTTCCTGTGAATATTGTAATCCTATATCTAAAGCATTTTGAGCTAATCCAACAGCTCTAGCAGCTGTTTGAATTCTAGCAGATTCAAATGTTTCCATTAATTGTTTAAACCCTTTTCCTTCTTCAGTACCTAAAAGATTCTCAGATTTAGCTTCAAAATTGTCAAAAGCAATTTCATATTCTTTCATACCTCTATAACCTAAAACTTCAATTTCACCCCCACTCATACCTTTAGTTGGAAAAGGTTTTTCATCTGTTCCTCTTTCTTTTTCAGCTAAAATAATACTTAATCCTTTGTACCCTTTCTCATCTGGATTTGTTCTTACCATCATAGTCATTAAGTCTGTACGCGCACCATGGGTAATCCATGTTTTGTTACCAGTGATTTTATAAACATCACCTTCTTTTACTGCTCTAGTTTTTAAACTACCGAGATCTGATCCAGTATTTGGTTCACTAAAAACTGCGGTTGGAAGAATTTCTCCAGAAGATATTTTAGGCAACCATTTTTTCTTTTGTTCTTCAGTTCCTCCAAGTTTAATCAATTCTGCTGCAATCTCAGCTCTTGTTCCAATAGATCCAATGCCAATATATCCACGACTTAATTCTTCAGTTACTACACACATTGCAATTTTTTTCATTCCAAGACCACCATAGGATTCTGGGATAGTTAATCCAAACACTCCAAGTTCACTCATCTGTTTTATTACTTCTAAAGGTATTAGCTCATCTTTCAAATGCCACTCATGTGCGTTAGGAATAACTTGTTCTTCAGAAAATTTTTTAAATTGGTCTTGAATCATTTCTAAAGTTTCGTCTTCGAGACCAATATTCCCAAAATTTTTATCTGAAATTAGCTTAGCAATTTGAATTTTTACATCATTTGTATTTCCATTTTTAATTAAATCTTTTACGTCATCAATTAAAAATGAATTTAATTCTTCTTCTGTTAAACCAAAATCATGGGGCCTAACAACTTCAGTTTGCCACATTGGTATTCCACCAACTATTTGAGATAAATATTCTCCAAAAGATGATTGTAAAATTAATTTTTCAGTTTCATAAATTTTATTATTTTCTATTAATTTTTTTGCCCAATTTAGCATTTCTCTTAATGCTATGTTGTAGGTTTTTAACCAGGCAAATCCATGACAAATAAATTGTTCTTTTTCTAAAAGTTTTGTATCTAATGAACCATCATTATAAACTTTTTCTTTTACATGCTTTTCTGCTTTATTAGTAAGTTCATTTAGAACTTTAATTGAATTTTCACATTTATTAATAAGATTTTCCAATAGAATATCACTTTTTTTTATATCTACTGCAGCGTCAGTCATATTATATAATATACTATTTTAACGTCTTCATTCCAGGTTTCTTTGCTTGAACTAAAACGGCCATGTTACCAGGTTTATGCTCATTTCTTGCCATTTTCATGTGTGCTTCTGGTATGTCTTTCCAACTTAATACTTCAGACATACAAGGACTTATATTTTTATTAATAACTAATTTATTTGCTTCTGAAGCTTGTTTTAAGGTAGCAAAATGACTTCCCTGAATTCTCTTTTGATGCATCCATCCATAACGCGCATCAAATGTTAAATTATATCCACTTGTAGCTGCGCAATAAACAACCATGCCTCCTCTTTTTACTACAAAACAAGAAACAGGAAAAGTTTGACCACCCGGATGTTCAAAGACACTATCTACTGCAATATACTTTCCTGTGTATTCCCAAATTGCTTTTCCAAATTCTTTTACTTTTTCTATATATTCCCCATATGCTTTTACATCATTTACATCTGGTAATTCTCCCCAACAATCGAAATTTTTTCTATTGATAACACCTTTTGCCCCAATAGATTCTACATATTTAATTTTGTCATCGCTAGAAACAACGCCAATTGCATTTGCACCAGCAAATTTAACTAATTGTGTTCCAAATACACCTAAGCCTCCAGTTGCTCCCCAAACCAATACATTTTGACCTGGTTTCAAAGAGTGAGGATCGTGGCCATAAAGCATTCTATAAGCTGTTGCTAGACACAGAACATAACATCCGCTTTCTTCCCATGTAAGATGTTTTGGTCTATGCATTATTTGTTGCTGTTGTACAGCAGTAAATTGTGCAAATGAACCATCCGGAGTTTCATATCCCCAAATTCTTTGAGAGTTTGAAAGCATAGGATCTCCTCCATTGCATTCTTCATCGTCACCGTCATCTTGATTACAATGAATTACCACCTCATCTCCAACTTTCCATCTTTTGACTTTTGATCCAACTGCCCAAATAATTCCCGATGCATCAGACCCTGCTATATGAAATTCTGCTTTATGGTAATCAAAAGGGGAAATAGGAACGCCACGAGACGCCCAAACACCATTATAGTTTACGCCAGCGGCCATTACCATAACAAGGACATCATTTTCTCCTACTTTAGGAGTATCAACTACTTCTACTTTCATAGCAGTTGTAGGGTCGCCATGTCTTTCTTTTCTAATTAGCCAACCGTACATTTGTTTAGGCACATGCCCTAATGGCGGAATTTCACCTATTTCATATAATTCTTTTTTTTCGTTCATTTAGATATTTTTAATATAATAGATAATATAAAAATCTAATAAATTTTTTTTTTATAACTATATATACTTTTTTTCAGATATTAAAAACAAAATATGAATAAAAAAGATAAAAATATAAAAGATAAAATATGGTTAATTAGAACTTATTCAGGACATTCTTCAGCTAAAGAATCTAATAAACTCTATAGAACAAATTTAAAAAAGGGCCAAACAGGTTTATCAGTTGCTTTTGATCTTCCAACACAGACAGGATATGATTCAGACCATATTTTAGCAAAAGGTGAAGTAGGAAAGGTAGGGGTACCGATTTGTCATATAGGAGACATGTTGGAATTATTTAAAGATATTCCTATTGGTAAGATGAATACTTCAATGACAATTAATGCAACAGCAGCATGGTTACTTTCTTTATATATAGCTGCAGCTGAAAAAAGAGGTTACAAAAGAAAGGATCTTCAAGGAACTACACAAAATGATATTATAAAAGAGTATCTTTCAAGAGGCACTTATATTTTTCCTCCTAAAGAAAGCATGAAACTAACTTCTGATATTATTTCTTTTGCCTATAAAGAAATTCCAAAATGGAATCCAATTAATATTTGTTCGTACCATCTTCAAGAAGTAGGGGCAACGCCAGAACAAGAAATTTCATATGCACTTTCAAATGCTTGTGAAGTTTTAAACACAGTAAGACAAAGCAAACAAGTCCCCGAGAGAGATTTTTCTTTAGTAGTAGGCAGAATTAGTTTTTTTGTTAATGCTGGAATCAGATTTATAACTGAAATGTGTAAAATGAGAGCAATGACTAGTTTGTGGAATGAAATTTGTACTAAAAAATATAAAGTTAAAGATGAAAAACTTAAAAGATTAAGATATGGAGTCCAAGTTAATTCTCTTGGTTTAACTGAGCCACAACCAGAAAACAATGTTTATAGAATATTATTAGAAATGTTATCTGTAGTGTTATCTAAGGATGCAAGAGCAAGAGCAGTACAACTACCGGCTTGGAATGAGGCTCTAGGACTTCCTAGGCCATGGGATCAACAATGGAGCATCAGGTTACAACAAATTATAGCTTATGAAACTGATTTGTTAGAATACCAAGACATATTTAAAGGATCACAAGTCATTAATAATAAAGTAAAGAAGTTAAAAGAAATAGTTAATAAAGAATTAAAAATTATTGAAAAAATGGGTGGCGCAGTTGCTGCTGTAGAAAATAGTTATATGAAAAATAATCTAGTTAAATCTATGTCAGATAGAGTTTCTGCAATTGAGAATGAAGAACAAATAGTTGTTGGTGTAAATAAATTTAAAGAAACCGCAACATCTCCTTTAGATGAAGATAAAAAAGGTTTTATTAAAGTTGATCCTAGTTCTGAAAAAGAACAAATTAACAAGCTAAAAAATTGGAGAAAAAAAAGAAATAACACAAAATGTGTAACTGCATTAAGAAAATTAAAAGATATAGCTTCTAAAAATAAAAATATAATGGAAGCTTCTATCGAATGTGCTCATGCAGGTGTTACAACAGGAGAATGGACTGATACTTTGAGAGAAATTTACGGTGAATACAGGGCTCCAACGGGTGTTGGAAAATCTACAAAAATCGAAAAAAAAACTCATAGTGATATAAATGGAAGAATAAATAAATTGTCTTCAAAACTTAAAAGAAGGGTAAAGCTATTAGTAGGAAAACCTGGTTTAGATGGACATTCAAGTGGTGCAGAACAAATTTCAGTTGCAGCCAGAGATGTTGGAATGGAAGTTGTTTATCAAGGAATTAGACTTACCCCAAAACAAATTGTAAATACAGCAATTGAAGAGAGTGTCCACATGATAGCTTTATCAATACTTTCTGGTTCACATTTATCATTAACTAAAGAAACAATAAAATTATTAAAAAAAAATAATATCTTTAATATACCTTTAGTTGTAGGCGGAATAATTCCACATGAAGATGAAAAAAAAATGTTAAGCCTCGGGGTTTCTAGAATTTACACACCTAAAAACTATGATATTAATTCAATCATGGCTGATTTTGCTAATATTCTAGAAAAATATTATCTTAAATAATTTTTAAATGTCTTTTCTACAAAGAATAAAAGATTGCAACACTTATAATGAATCTAATTTTTTAAAATTTTTTATTAACACCTGTCACATTGGTTTTATAAAGAAAAAAAATTTAAAAATAATTAAAAAATTTCCAGATTTTTTTTTTATTGGTAAAAGTAAAGTTTATTTAAAAAAAGAAATTAATAATTTTAAAAAAAGAACACGAGTATTTAATAAAGTATTTAATTTTTTAGTAAAAGAAAAATTAATTTCTTCAAAACATCGTGAGTATTTTTCAGTATTTAAATCTGTAAAATCAAAACCTCTTTTGAAAGTCCAAAGATTATTAGGGCCCTTTTTTGGTTTCCAGTTTTTTGGAGTGCATTTAAATGGATATTTAAAAAAAAATAAAAAATATTTTATGTGGATAGGAAAAAGATCTAAAAAAGGTAATTTTCCTAATGACTTTGATCAAGTTGCAGCAGGAGGACTTCCATTTAATATAGATGTAAAAAAAAATCTTATTAAAGAATCAAGAGAAGAGGCAAATATTAATAAAAAACTAGTTTTAAAATCGAAATATCAAGGAACTATTTCATATAGAGTCGAGACAAACCTAGGGCTGAGTAGATACATTTTATATTGTTATAATTTAGAATTACCTAATGATTTTATTCCTAAAAATAACGATGGAGAAATAGTAGATTTTTACTTATGGCCAATCAAAAAAATATTAAAAATTATTAAAGAAACAAGAAAATTTAAATTTGATTGTGCTTTAGTTATAATACTATTTGCTTTAAACTTAAAAATTATAGAAAGTAAAAAAATTAAGAAGCTATTAAACAATAAATCTGATTTAAAAATTTTAAAAAAAATTAAATAAAATTAAGAAAGAAGTAGCTACTATTATTCTGTAAATTACAAAGATTTTAAAGTCTATTTTTTTTAGCAAATTTATAAAAAAAGAAATTGTAAAATACGCGAATAAAAAACTTAGAGTAAAAACCGCACCTACCTCAGTCCATAAAAAAATTGAGTTTTTTTCTATTAAGCTAATAAACATTAGAAAAGTGGCTCCTGAAATCGCAGGTACCGCTAAATACATTGAATATTTTGCTGCAGAAATTCTATCGAAACCTAAAAACCGAGCAGCGGTAATACAAACACCTGCTCTGCTGGAACCCGGAATTAAAGCAAAGATTTGAAAAAAACCTATTACAAATGAGTCTTTAAAATTAATATCCTCTATTTTTCTTTTAGTAGTCTTTTTATCACTGTAAAAAAGTACAATTGAAAAAAAGATTGAACTAATAGCAATTAAAGAAATATTGTAAATTAAATCAAATTGAAAGAATTTTATAAAAAAACCAACAACTATAATGGGAATAGATCCAATGATTAAATTTAAAAACAATTTAAAGTTAAAAGTTTTTTTTTTACTAAAAATTTCAAGTGGTCCTAAGATTAAATATTTTTTAAAATCTGTCCAAAAAAAATTTATCACTGCAAGTAAAGTTCCTAAATGAGCGGAAATCATTAAAGTTAAATTTATATCTGACCAAGAAAAAATATTATTAAGAAAAAATAAGTGTCCAGAAGAACTAATAGGAAGAAACTCAGTTATTCCTTGTACTATTGATGTAACAGCAATTTGTAATAAATTTTCAATAGCCATATCAAAATGATTATAACTGTAATTTTTATTAATAATAGGTCAGCTTAACTGCCCTAATATTTGAAGCTTTTGTTGAGTTTTAATAAAAAAAACTTATTTATAGTATATTCTTTTTAAAGATAAGTTATATTTTTATTTATGACAACGAAATTATTGCAATTTGTAAATCAAAAAAAAGAAATGCCTAAAAAAAGAAGCGGCTCAATTAGGTTAAAAGATTTTAATGAAATATATAATGATTTTAATAAAGCAGAATCAAATAAACAGGCTGGTAGATGTTCACAATGTGGAATCCCATTTTGTCAAGTACACTGCCCTTTACATAATAATATACCTGATTGGTTAAAATTAACTGCTGAAAATAGGCTTCAAGAGGCATATGAAATTTCACAATCTACAAACAACTTTCCTGAAATATGTGGAAGTATTTGTCCTCAAGATAGATTATGTGAAGGTAATTGTGTTATAGAAAAAGGATTTGAATCAGTAACTATTGGCAGAGTAGAAAAACATATTACTGATACAGCGTGGAAAGAAGGTTGGGTGAAACCATTAAAGCCAGTAAAAGAAATTAACAAATCAATTGGCATTATAGGTTCTGGACCAGCAGGACTAGCTGCTGCTGAACAACTTAGAAAGAAAGGATATAAAGTAGAAATTTATGATAGATATGACAGACCAGGAGGATTATTAATTTATGGAATTCCAAATTTTAAACTTGAAAAATATGCTGTTGAAAGGAGAACTAAGATACTTAGTAAAAGCGGAATAGTTTTTCATAATAAATTTGAAATCGGAGAAACCATTTCATTTGAAACTATAAAAAATAAGCATGATGCAATCTTAATTGCTACAGGTGTTTATAAAGCTAGGGAATTAGATGTTCCAGAATTAAACATATCTAATATTATACCCGCGCTTGATTTTTTAATTGCAAGTAATAAAAAAGGCTTAGGTGATATGGTGCCAGAATTTGAAAATGGCAAACTAAATGCAAAAGGAAAAAATGTAGTTGTTATTGGTGGTGGCGATACAGCAATGGATTGTGTAAGAACTGCTGTCAGGCAAAACGCCAAAAGCGTCATTTGCCTATATAGAAGAAACAAAGAAAATATGCCAGGTTCAATGAGAGAAGTTTTTCATGCTGAAGAAGAAGGAATAAAATTTTCATGGTTATCAGTGCCGATTAAGTTTAAGTCAGATAAGAATAATATAAATATAGATGTTGCAAATGTTAGACTAGATAAAGTAGATTCTTCAGGAAGACAAATTCCAAAAATATTATTTAACAAAACCTATTCTTTAAAAACGGATTTAATAATTAAGGCACTAGGCTTTAATCCAGAAAATTTACCTAGATTATTTAATTACCCAAAATTAAGAGTTACTAATTGGGGAACAATAAAAGTTGATCATGACACAATGATGACTAAAGAACCTGGAATATTTGCTGCTGGCGATATTGTTAGAGGTGCATCTTTAGTAGTTTGGGCCATTAAAGATGGTAGAGATGCCGCAGAATCAATTCATAAATTCTTAAAAAACAATGTTAGAAAATAAAAATATTAAAAAGCTTATTAAAGCTAAAATTTATAACCAATCTTATGAACATGATAGTTGTGGAGTTGGACTAGTTGCTTCTATAAATGGTGAAAATAATAGAAATGTTGTAGAAGCAGGTATAAAAGCATTAAAAGCGGTTTGGCATAGAGGGGCAGTAGATGCTGATGGAAAAACTGGAGATGGGGCCGGGATACAAATAGCATTTCCCCAAGAATTTTTTAAGGATTACATAAGATCTCTAGGAGTAATTCCTTCAAAGAAAAATATTGCTGTTGGAATGATTTTTTTACCAAGAACCGATATGGCTTCACAAGAAATATGTAGAACTATTACTGAAAGAGAAATAATTAATTCAGGAAATAAAATTTATTGTTGGAGATCAGTTCCTGTTAACCTAAATGCTATTGGGCAAAAAGCAAATGATAGCAGACCTGAAATTGAACAAATTTTTTTTGAAAATTCTAAGAATCTAAATAGTAAAGATTTTGAGAAAGAGTTATTTATTTTACGAAGAAAAATTGAAAAAAGAATCCCAGCTAGCGCAAAAAAAGATTTTTACATATGTTCTTTATCATCCAAGTCAATAGTTTATAAGGGGATGTTTCTTGCAGAACAAATAGATAAATTTTTTCCAGATTTGAATCATAAAGAGTTTATTTCTAATTTTGCAATTTTCCACCAGAGATATTCTACAAATACTTTTCCAACATGGTCTTTAGCACAGCCTTTTAGGGTTCTAGCACATAATGGAGAAATAAATACAATTCAAGGAAATACCAATTGGTCTAAAATTCATGAATCTAAAATGTTTTCTGAAACCTTAGGTGAGGATATCAAAGAAATTTTTCCTATAATTCAAGATGGAGCATCAGATTCAGCTGCGCTAGATTCTTTTTATGAGCTTTTATTAAATTCTGGAAAAGATCTTCCTATGATTAAAGCATTAACTATTCCTGAATCTAAAACTAAAAATCAAACTATAAAAGTTAGAGATTTCTATGAATATTGCTATTCAGTTTTGGAGCCGTGGGATGGTCCAGCAGCTATTGCAGCTTATGGAAATGACTGGGTTATTGCTGGAATGGATAGAAATGGCTTTAGACCAATGAGATATACTATTACAAAAAATGACATTTTATTTGTTGGATCAGAAACAGGGATGGTTGAATTAAATGAAAATGAAATTTTAGAAAAAGGCCATCTTGCTCCAGGACAAATGATAGGAGTTGATCTAAAGAAAGGGAAATTTTTTAATCAAGAAGATATAAAAAATGATTTAATAAATCGTCACCCATATGATAAATGGTTAAAAAAAATTAAAAAATTTAAATTAAAGAATGGTATTGAACAAAAAGATTTTTTTTATTTTAAAGAAGAGAATTTAAAGAAAAGGCAAATGGCTGCCGGATGGAATGTCGAAGATTTAGAATTAATCTTAGATCCAATGTCTTTTGAAAAGAATGAGGCAATAGGTTCAATGGGTGATGATACTCCAATAACATTACTTTCTAAAAATTACAGAGGGTTATATCCATTTTTTAGACAAAACTTTAGTCAAGTTACTAATCCTCCGATGGATTCACTTAGAGAAACAAACGTAATGTCTTTAAATACACGCTTAGGTAACCTATGCAACATATTAGAAGAAAGTGAAGCACAATGTAACTTTGTATTGTTGGAATCGCCTTTTTTATTTACTTATGAATATGAATTTTTAAAAAAAAAATTAAAAAATAAATCAAAAGAAATCGATTGTATTTTCAGTATTGATAAAAAAAGTGAAAACCTAGAAAGATCTATTAAAAAAATTCAACAAGAAGCTGAGGATTTAGTAAGAAGTGGGGTTGAACATATTTTATTAACTGATCGTAAAGTTAATATTCAAAGCGCAGCAATCCCGATGCCTTTAGCAGTTGGAGCAGTTCATACACATTTAGTTAATGAAGGCCTTAGAAGTTTTGTATCAATTAATGTTCAAGCATCCGATGTTATGGACGTACATTCTTTTGCAGTTTTAATAGGAGTTGGAGCTACTACAGTTAATCCTTATTTAGCTGAAAGAACTATTTTAAATAGGTATAAAAAAAATAATTATCTAGGCGTTAGTCATAAAGATATTCTAAATAACTATAAATTATCAATTAACAAAGGTATTTTAAAAACAATGTCCAAAATGGGTATTTCTGTTTTAAGTTCATACAGGGCAGGATATAATTTTGAAGTTATTGGTTTGAATAGAACTTTGGTAGCTGATTTGTTTCCTGGAATGCCTTCAAGAATATCAGGACTTAGATATCATGAAATAGAAAATAAAATTATAAATTTACATTCAAAAGCTTTTAATGAACAATTTATATCTTTGCCTATTGGAGGCTATTATAAATTTAGAAAAAATGGTGAAAACCATTATTACCAACCGACATTAATTCACACTTTGCAAAGCGCTGTTATTTCCAATTCTTATGATAAATTTAAAGTTTATAGTAAGGGAGTTGACAACCTTCCATTAATAAATATTAGAGATTTATTTGCATTTAGAAATTTGAGAAATAAATTATCTTTATCTAAAGTTGAATCTGAGAGTAGTATTTGCAAAAGATTTGGTAGTGGTAGTATGTCGCATGGTGCATTATCTAAAGAGGCGCATGAAACTCTAGCAATTGCAATGAACAGAATGGGCGCATATTCTTGTAGCGGCGAAGGAGGCGAAGACAAGGAAAGATTTAAAAAATTACCAAATGGTGATAGTAAGAATTCAAGAGTAAAACAAATTGCATCTGGTAGATTTGGCGTAACGGCTGAGTATTTAAACAATTGCAAAGAAATTGAAATTAAAATGGCTCAGGGAGCAAAACCAGGAGAAGGAGGGCAACTTCCTGGATTTAAAGTTTCAGAGGAAATTGCAAAACTTAGATATTCAACTAAAGGTGTAACATTAATTTCTCCACCACCACACCATGATATTTATTCAATTGAAGATCTTGCTCAACTTATTTATGATTTAAAACAAATTAATCCAGAAGCTAGAGTTTGTGTAAAATTAGTTTCTAGATCTGGGATAGGAACAATAGCTGCTGGCGTAGCTAAAGCTAAAGCAGATACAATTCTAATTTCAGGACATTCAGGAGGAACTGGCGCTAGTCCTCAAACAAGCATTAAATATGCTGGCACACCATGGGAACTAGGCTTATCTGAAGTTCATCAAATTTTAGTAGCTAATAATTTGCGTCATAAAGTAAGATTGAGAACTGATGGAGGTATAAAAACTGGAAAAGATATTATTATTGCATCTATATTAGGAGCTGAAGAATATGGAATCGGAACAACATCACTAGTAGCAATGGGTTGTATCCTTGTTAGACAATGTCACAGCGATGTATGTCCTGTCGGTATATGTACACAAAAACCAGAATTAAGAAAAAAATTTGAAGGAACACCAGAAAAAGTTGTAAATCTTTTTTCATTCATTGCTAGAGAGACAAGGGAATTTTTATCTAAATTAGGATTTAAATCCATTAATGAAATTATTGGGAGAACAGAATTACTTAGACAAATTAGTAGGGAGAACATAAATGTTGATACAATTGATTTAAATTCATTGTTAGTCAAAGCAGAATCTAAAAATCCTGTTTATTGTACTGTAAGTAAAAGAAATGAGGTGCCGGAAAGTTTAGATAAAAAAATTATTAGCGATTTTTCAAATTTAAGAGAAAAAGATAAAAAAAAACAAATAAATTTAAATTATTTTGTAAAAAATACTGATAGAGCAATTGGTGCAAAATTATCTTCATTTATTACCAAAAATAAAGAAAAAATAAATA
>PTKO01000013.1 GCA_002937775.1 Alphaproteobacteria bacterium MarineAlpha6_Bin4
AATAAATATTTCTCCATTTTTAATTTTTTTCTTTTTATTAATTGCTGCATATAAATCTAACCCAGAACAATTTTCCGACCCATAACTTGGAAGTGGAAGCCCGTTTGCATGTGATAATTTTTTTATTTCTACACTTAACATTTTAAAAATTAATTTAAATAATAAGCAACTTCTTCAATAATTTTTTTTGCAACTTTTTTTTTTGTCATTTTTGGCCAAACTTCTTGATTATTTTTTCCTATAAAAGTGATTTTATTATAATCATTTCCAAAAGGATTAAATTTATTTGATATTTTATTAGCAAAGATAAAATCACAGTTTTTTTCCACAAGTTTTTTTCTTGCATTTTCAATTAAGTAATTTGTTTCAGCAGCAAAGCCACAAACTATTTTTGGCCTTTTTTTTTTTAAGTTAGAAACGCAATGTAATATATCTTTATTTTTTGAAAATTTTATTTGTTTAAAAACATTTTCGTTTTTTTTATATTTTTTTTTACTCTTAATTATTTTCCAATCTGATACAGCAGCAGATAAAAAAGCTAAATCAATATTATTATAATTTTTACATTCATTTATTGTTTCCTTAAACATTTGTTCTGCTGAATTTACTTTGATTATTTTATGTACTTCAGGTGGTTCAATATTAGTTAATCCAGTAATAAGCGTTGTTTTTGCCCCGTAATCTTGTAAGCAATTTGCAATTTCATATCCTTGCTTTCCTGAAGAAAAATTTGATATATATCTTATGGGATCTATTGCTTCTATAGTTGCTCCAGCTGTTATTAATACCTTTTTACCCAATAGCTTATTCTTTAAATCAAAAAAATTATTTATTTCTTTTTTTACTATTTTTATATCT
Source organism: Alphaproteobacteria bacterium MarineAlpha6_Bin4 (assembly GCA_002937775.1). Classification (GTDB taxonomy): domain Bacteria; phylum Pseudomonadota; class Alphaproteobacteria; genus CAYOOR01. Next base: position 859 of record PTKO01000013.1, read on the forward strand.
TCCATTCTCCCAAACCCGACTTCACCACATGCCAAACTACCTTTAACAGGACCAATAAATTTTACACCTCTCTTTTTTAAGGTTTTAATATTTTTTTTATTTGCTGGATTTTCCCACATTTTTCTATTCATTGATGGAACTACGTAGATTTTTTTATCTGAAGCAGCCAGCGTTGTTGAGGCTAGATCATCGGCATAACCATGCGCAAGTTTAGCAATAATATTTGCACTCGCAGGACAAACTACTACTAAATCAGAATTTCTTGTTAAGCTAATATGTTTCATATTTTCTAAATGATTATCTTTAGAAAATATATCTGTATGAATTTTTTTTTTTACCATTGAAGAAAGTGATAATGGAGTTATAAACTTTTGCCCCGATTTAGTTAAAATTACCTCAATCTCAAAATTTTCATTAACAAAATTTCTAATTAAATCTAGAGACTTATAGGCAGATATACTTCCGCTTATTATAAATAATATTTTTTTCAAAATCTAATTTACTAAATAATTATGTAAATTATAACAACTAATTCATAAAATTAAATATTTTTGAGGTTATTTTTTTTTACATATATAAATAACTGCAACACCAAAATTAAGATTATAAAACTTGATATTAGTGAATTTTTTCGATTTAAGAATTTTACAAATCTTATCTTGTGAAGGAAATTTTTTAATGCTTTCAACAAGGTAATTGTATGCAGTAATGTTTCCTGTTATTTTTTGTCCTAATTTTGGTATAACATTTTCAGAATATATTGAGTAAATAGAATTTAAAGTTAAACTTTTAATTTTTCCAAATTCTAAACATATAAATTGTCCATTTTTTTTTAAAACTCTATTAATTTCACTCAATGTTAAATTTATATTGTAAACATTCCTTAAACTAAATGACATTGTGACAAAATCAAATTTACTATTTTTGAATGGAAGTTTTTCACCATAGGAAGCTAACCATTTTAAATTATTTTCTTTTAGTTTTATTCTTCCATTTTTTATCATTTCTATATTTGGATCTGCTAAAACAATAGAATAATTTGATTTATTTTTATTTTTCTTATTTATTTGGTTAGAAATATCACCTGTTCCTGCACCTAAATCTAAAATAGTGTATTCTTTTTTTCCATCTATATTTATTAAATTAACTAATTTTTCTTTCCATTTTCTATGAAGCCTAAAGCTCATTATATCATTCATAAGATCGTATTTATTAGCGATGCTTTCAAAAATTTTATTTATATTTTCTTTTTTCAATTTTCAATTATTTTAATAGAAATTATAATTATTAATAAATAAATGCCCGAATTACCAGAAGTTGAAACAACAAAAAATGAGTTAAAAAATATTATTATTAATAAATATATAAATGAAATTCTAATAAACACAAATTCTTTAAGGATACCTTTTAAAAAAAAAAAAATTAAAAATCTTAAAGGAAGTCAAATTATAAACATTTCTAGAAGAGGTAAATATATATTAATTACTTTTAGTAATAATTTTATTTTATTAATACATCTTGGCATGTCTGGAAGAATTATTTTAAAAAAAAAACCACTTGTATTAGACAAGCATGACCATTTTGTCTTAAATATAAAAAAAAATTTTTTTATTATATTAAATGATCCAAGAAGATTTGGTTTAGTTGACACATTTCACAAAGATCATATTTCGGAATGTACCCATTTAAAATTTTTAGGTGTTGAACCATTGACTAATGATTTCTCTTTTAAATATTTAAAAAAAATTTTATCAAGTCGAAAATCAAATATTAAAAATTTATTGTTAAATCAACAACTTATTGCAGGATTAGGTAATATTTATGCTTGTGAAAGTCTTTATGAATCAAATATTTCACCATTCAAAGCCGCAAAAGATTTAAATGAAAAAGAAATTTCTCTTTTATGTTTAAACATTAAAAAGGTGCTAAAGAAAGCAATTAAATCCAAAGGCTCTTCAATAAATGATTTTAAATTACCTTCTGGTATGTTAGGAAATTTTCAAAAAAAGTTTAAAGTTTATGATAGAGAAGGAAAAAAATGTAAAAATAAAAAATGTAAAAATAAAATTTCAAAAGTTTTTATTAATGCGAGGTCCACATTTTATTGTTGTAAATGTCAAAAAATTTAAAAATTGTTGGATTATTTTCTAATTTTTGTTTATAAGATATTAATTATTAAATTATGCCAATAACAAAATCAGCAAAAAAGAGAGTAAGACAAGAAAAACTAAGAAAATCTAGAAATAAGCTTGTTTCTTTAAAGGTTAAGAAGGATATAAAAAATTTTTTAGAAAGCTTATCAAAAAAAGACAAAAAAAAGTCAAATGATTTATTAAAAATATGCCAAAAACAACTAGCAAAGGCTGTAAAGCAAGGGTTGTTAAAAAAAACTAAGGTTTCAAGAAAAATTTCTTCATTAAATAAGAAAATAAAGGCAATTTAACTAGGATTCTGGCATGTTGTATTTTTGCAACACAAGAATTATATTTCTTTAAATCCTCAATTTACATTTTGGTAGTTCTAGTAATAGGAAATATAATTAAGAATAATTTAAAGTGTCGGGGGACAAACAACTATAAAAATAATTTATTTACCATTCAGTTATATTGGGGCTATTTCTAATAATATAGAGGCCTTGTAATTTAATTTTATGTCAGATTTAAAGAAAAATATAAATTCAGATGAAATTATTTGGTCTAGTATTAAATTACAGCTTAAAGATATATATGGGGATGCTGAATATTCAAATTGGTTAAAGTTACTTACATTTAGTAAAGTTGAAAAAGACATAATCAAATTTTATGCGCCAACAAAATTTATGTGTGATTGGATATTATCACACTATGGAAAAAAAATATTATCCTTTTGGAGAGAAAAAGATAAATCTATAAAAGATATTTCCGTATTTGTTTATAATGAGAATGACAAAAATAGTGACAATGATGATCAAACCAAAACAAATAAAAACTTTACAAAAAAAATTCCAAACTCAAGCAAAAATGATTTAGAAAATAATTTAGACCCAAGATTTACATTTAAAGATTTCGTTGTAGGCAAATCTAATGAATTAGCTTTTTCTGCATGTAGACGTGTTGCAGATTCAGAAGATGTGCCATTTAATCCTTTATTTTTGTATGGAGGTGTTGGTTTAGGTAAAACACATTTAATGCATGCAATTGCTTGGCAAAGAATGAAATTAAATCCAAAATTAAAAATTTTATATCTATCAGCTGAAAAATTTATGTATGAATTTATAAAAGCACTTAGATTAAAAAACACGGTTGCTTTTAAGGAACAATTTAGATCTGTTAATTTACTAATGATTGATGATGTACAATTTATTATTGGAAAAGAATCTACGCAGGAAGAATTTTTTCATACTTTTAATGCTCTTGCTGACCAAAATAGGCAAATGGTAATTTCTGCTGACAAGTCGCCTTCTGACCTTGAAGGCTTAGAAGAAAGACTAAGATCTAGATTAGGATGGGGCTTAGTTGCAGACATTCATCCAACTACCTATGAACTAAGATTAAGTATAATTGAAGCTAAGATTGAAAGATATAATATTGATTTGTCTAAGGATGTAATAGAGTTTTTAGCCCATAAAATTACTTCAAGTGTGCGAGAATTAGAAGGTGCCTTAACTAGATTAGCTGCACATGTAACTTTGGTTGGAAGATCAGTTAATTTAGAAATTGCAGAGGATTTGTTGCAGGATTTACTAAGAGCTAGTGATAGAAGAACAACCATTGACCAAATACAAAAAAAAGTTGCTGAGCATTTTAACGTTAAAGTTTCTGACATGCATTCATCAAGAAGATCAAGAGCTGTAGCTAGACCAAGACAAATAGCTATGTTTTTGGCAAAAAACTTAACATCTAGATCATTACCTGAAATTGGAAGAAAGTTTGGAGGAAGGGATCATACAACTGTAATACATGCTATAAAAAAAGTTCAAGAACTAACAAAGAATGATTCTAGTCTTTCAGAAGATATAGAAATTTTAACTCGTTCTTTGCAAAGTTAAAACTTTTTACTTATTTTAAAAAAAATAATATAATATAAGAAAATTTTTTTCTAATTTAATGAAACTACAACTTTCTAAATCAAATTTTTTAAAATCACTTTCCTTTGTTCAAAATATTGTTGAAAGTAAAACTACAATTCCAATTTTGGCAAATGTTTTATTAGAAGCTAAACAAGGAAGGCTAAATGTTTCAGCAACTGACATGGACATTACAATCTTTGATAAAATTAAAATAAATAATATTGAAGCTGAAGGAGCAACTAGTGTTCCTGCACATACGCTTTATAATGTAATTAAGGAATTGTCAGATGATGATCCTATAGAATTAAGTTATGACCAAAACAATAAAAAATTATATTTAAATGCATCTAAATCAAAGTTTACTTTTTCTTGTTTGGAAAAAGAAGAGTTTCCAATTACAACTTCTGAAACTTTTAAAACTAGTTTTGATCTAAAATCTGAAATATTAAAAGAGATTATTGATAAAACATATTTTGCTTCTTCCAATGAAGAAACTAGATATTACTTAAATGGTCTTTATCTACATACTGCAAATTTTAACAACAAGAACTATCTAAGAGCTGTTGCGACAGACGGTCATAGATTGGCTCAATATCAAATAAATTGCCCTCCTACTGTAGTAAAAGATAACTTTGGAGTAATAGTTCCTAAAAAATTAATTTTTGAATTAAGAAAATTAATTGATGATATGAAAGAAGACATAAAAATTGATTTATCAGAAAGAAAAATAAGATTTTCTTTCAATGAAACTGTAATAGTATCAAAATTAATTGATGGAAAATTTCCTGATTACGAGAAAGTTATACCAAAAAATACAAGTAATATTTTTTCAATAAATAGAAAAAAATTTATGGAGTCTATTAATAGAATATCAACAATTTCTTCGGAAAAATCAAAAGCAATAAAATTAAATTTAAATAAAGATAAATTAACAATTTCAGCAAGCAATATAGAAGAAGGAGGAAGCGGTGTTGAAGAAATAAGTATTAAATATAGTGGACCTTCTTTGGACATAGGATTTAATTCAAGTTATCTTAAAGAAATAATTAACCAATTTACATTAGAAGAAATCTCCATATTATTTTCTGATTCTACTGCTCCCACTATAATTAAAGATAGTTCAAAGTCAGAAAGTCTTTATGTATTAATGCCTATGAGGGTATAAATACTTATGAAATTAAGATCTGTGAATTTAGAACATTTTAGATCTTATAAAGAATTAAATTTAAAAATTAAAGACACAAAAATTGTTCTTTTAACAGGAATTAATGGTATTGGAAAAACTAATTTATTAGAAGCAATTTCATTTTTATCTCCAGGAAAAGGTTTTAAAAATTCTAAGCTTGATGAAGTAATTAATACTAAATCAAATAAAAATTCTAGCTCTATTTTTTTTGTTATCGAGAATGGTAATAACAAAAACGAAATAGGCATATCACTATCTAATGAAATTATAAATAACAAATCTTTAAATCGAAAAACTATATTTATAAATGGAAAAAAAATAAAGAGACAAAGTGATTTGCCAAATTTAATTTCTTTAGTTTGGTTAACACCTGAAATGGATATTTTTTTTCGAACAAATTCTTTATTTAGAAGAAAATTTGTAGATAGATGTATTTTTAATTTAAACCCAAATTATTTAAATTATTTAAAAATTTATGAAAAAAATTTGAAAGAAAGAGCAAAAATTCTAAAAGATTCTGTAGAAGAAGATTTTTATTATGTTTATGGAAAAAATAAAGAAAAAGATTTATGGTTGAAAAAGGTAGAAGAAAGAATAGTTGCCGAAGGTATTAAAATTTATTTAGAAAGGATTAAGTTTGTAAATGATTTTAATTCTTTATCAAATAGTTTCGAAAATTTTCCAAAAATTGAAATTTTTTTAAAGGGAGATATAGAACAAATTTTAAAAAATGAAAAATTAGAAAAGGTAAATAAATTTTATATTGAAAAATTGTTTGAAAGTAGAAAATTAGATTCTATTAAAGGTAGTATTTCTTATGGACCTAATAAAAGCGATTTAAAGGTTTTATTTCTAAAAAAAAAATTATTAGCTGAGAAATGTTCTACAGGGGAACAAAAAATTATTTTAATATCATTAATTATTCAGTTTTGTAAATTAATGAATAAAAATAATAAATCTCCAATTCTTTTACTTGATGAAATCGTTGCGCATCTTGATGAAAAAATAAAATTACACTTATTAAATGAGTTAAAAGCTTTGGGAAATCAAATATGGATGTCAGGAGCAGATATTAATCTTTTTCCTAAATTAAATAATGATAAAGAAGTATTAAATTTAAAAATTGAAGATTTGATAAAACAATAATAAAATAAACTATGGTTAATTCTAAAGTTGGTTCATTAAAAAAAAACAATAAATATGAAGCTGATTCGATTAAAGTTTTAAAAGGCTTAGAAGCAGTAAAAAAAAGACCTGGCATGTATATTGGAGATACAGAAGATGGGTCTGGACTTCACCATATGGTATATGAAGTTGTTGATAATTCTATAGATGAAGCTCTTGCAGGGCATTGTAAAAAAATTTTAGTATCTTTAAATTCAGATGGTTCAGTAACAGTTGAAGATGACGGAAGAGGAATACCAGTTGACATTCATTCAGAAGAAAAGATTTCTGCCGCTGAAGTTATTATGACCCAATTACATGCTGGTGGTAAATTTGATCATAATTCATACAAAGTTTCAGGTGGTTTACATGGAGTAGGTGTTTCAGTAGTTAATGCGCTTTCTGAGAAATTAAAACTTGAAATTAATAGAGATGGTAATTCATATTTTATGGAATTTAAGAATGGTGATTCAGTTAAACCTCTTAAAAAGGTTGGAAAAAATAAAGGAGAATCAGGGACAAAAATAACATTCTATCCCTCAAAAAACACATTTAAATCTATTAATTTTGATTTTAAGAAATTAGAAGATAGATTTAGAGAGTTAGCATTTCTTAACTCAGGTATAGAAATAGAAATATTAGATGGCAGATCATCTGAAAAAAAAATATCAAAACTTCATTTTAAAGGAGGAATAGAATCTTTTGTAAAATTTTTAGATAAGTCAAAAGAAAATTTTATTTCAAAACCTATAACTTTTACTGAAAAAAAAGGAGATTTAATAGTAGATGTTTCTATTATCTGGAACACTGGGTATTACGAAAACATGTTGTGTTTTACTAATAATATTCCACAAATTGACGGTGGAACCCACTTAGCTGGATTTAGATCATCTTTAACTAGAGTTATTAATAAATTTTCAAATGAATCAGGGATATTGGAGAAAAATAAGATTAATTTAACAGGAGAAGATTGTCGAGAAGGCATGACTTGTGTTCTATCTGTTAAAATGCCAGATCCAAAGTTTGCAAGTCAAACAAAACATAAATTAGTATCATCAGAAATCAGACCGGTTGTAGAATCGGCAGTTAATTCCGGTTTAGAGCAATGGTTGGAAGAAAATCCAAAGGATACAAAATTAATTTTAACTAAAATATTAGAATCAGCACAAGCAAGAGAAGCAGCTAGAAAAGCAAAAGAACTTACTCGAAGAAAAGGCATTTTAGATTTTGGTAGTCTTCCCGGAAAATTGGCTGATTGCCAAGAAAGAGATCCAAAAAAATGCGAGCTTTTTATTGTAGAAGGAGATTCAGCAGGAGGTTCTGCAAAACAGGGTAGAGATAGAAAATACCAAGCAGTTTTACCTTTGAAAGGTAAGATCTTAAATGTAGAAAAAGAATCAAGACCTGATCGTATTTTAAGTTCTGACGAAATTGGTGCCCTTATTAGTGCGATAGGAACTGGAGTAGGACCAGAAGAATTTAATTATGATAATTTAAGATATCATAAAATAGTATTAATGACAGATGCCGATGTCGACGGAAGTCATATTAGAACACTTTTGTTAACCTTTTTTTTTAGGCAATTTAAAGATTTAATAATTAATGGCAACTTGTATATAGCACAGCCTCCACTTTATAAAATTAAAGCATCTGGGATACAAGAAAAATATTTAAAAAATGAAAAAGATATGGATAATTTTTTAATTAGTAACGCCGTAAACAGTTTAAAACTTATAACCAATGAAAAAAAAACTATTAAAGATAAAGAATTAAGTAGTTTAATAAAAAAAACAATAAAAATAAGAGACGCTATTTCAGATTTAGGTAATAAAGTAGGATCAACAGAACTAGTAGAACAAGCAGCAATTGGATGTTTTTTTGGGAAAAATTTAATAAATTTTAAACTCACAGAAAAACAATTGAGTGAAGCTGCTAAATTTATAGCAAAAAAATTAGAGCAATTTGGAAAAGATTTAGCTGATTGGACTGGAGAATTTATTAGTGATAAATCAAAAAAAGAAAAATATTTTGTTTTTAAAAAGAAATCAAGAGGGATCATAGAAGAATTTTTTGTAAAAAAACAGCATTTAGAGTCACCAGAGGCCGAGTTCCTTGGACAAAAAGAAACAATGGATGTGCTAACTAGATTTTTTCATAGCGGTAAAAATACATTAATATCTGGTGAAAATAGCTCTCCGGTAATTTCAACATTTGATTTTCTTGAAACGGTAAAAGAAGCGGGTAAAAAATCTACAAGTATACAAAGATACAAAGGTTTGGGAGAAATGAATCCAGAACAATTATGGGAAACAACTTTGGATCCTGAGAAAAGAACATTATTAAAAGTTCAAATGGAAGACGAGATGTTATTAGATGAAACTTTTGTTAAGTTAATGGGAGAAAAAGTAGAACCGAGAAGAGAATATATTCAGTCAAATGCTCAAAAAGTTGTTAATCTTGATGTTTAATAATAATTACAAATGATGATAAAAAAAATTGTTCTTTCTTTATTAATTTTTTTATTTTCTTCAATTTTCTTTAATATATTAGAAGCAGCAGGAACTTTAGAAGAACAAAGAGAAAAAGCTCTTGGTGTAAAACATAAAGACTATGATTCTACATCAACCAGTAGAACAAAATTTATTGCTGAGATAGAGAAAGGTAATTTGAATAAAGTAAAAGATTTTCTAAAATCTAATGGAAACAATCTAGATTTTACTGTTGATGGAGCAAACCCTCTTACTCATGCAGCATCAATAAATAATCTTGTAATAGTTGAGTTTTTTTTAAATACAACAACAATTAATATTGATGTGACAGACGAGTTAGGAAATACAGCATTAATTAATGCATCTGAGAGAGGAAATATAGAAATTGTAGACTTTTTAATCAACAAAGGTGCGGACGTTAACTATCAAAATGATTTAGGACTTACTGCAGTAATGAAAGCAGCAGAAAAAAATAATTTTTTTATTGCTAAGTTGTTATTAAAAAATAATGCAGATACAACAAAATCAGATTACACGGGAAGAACTCTTAGAGAAATAGTAGAAAATAACAGAGATAAAAAAATCTTAAAATTATTAAATTAATAAGTAACTATCTATCTATTCTATTTTTTTGTAACCAAGAACAAAAAGGGCTATGGTTAAAACAAATATTATTGGTCCAGTATTTATTTCACTATTGCCAAATTTTATAAAAAATATTGGGTTATATATAACTGCTATGCCTGCAAATATGGCAGCATAAATATTATCTTTTTCATCTATGTAAAATTTATAAGTTAGAACTAAAGCACTTACAAATAAATAAATTCTAAGTATTGCGAAATATATATCGGGAACTGGAAGCAGCCCAACTAGAAGTAAGATTCCCGGAACTATAAAAAAATAAGTTTTGGCATCTAATTGTAGAAGTTTAGTAAGATATTTTTTTAATATATCGAAATACTGGCCAAAATTTTTTATATCAAAATTTTTACTATTTTCTTTTTTTTCTACCATAAGAAATATATAGTTTTATTTTTTAAACTACCTAATTAATAATACTAATAATATTAAATAATTCAAAATTAAGATATGAAAAAAATAAATATAAAAACAATATTTGATTCTGAAATTAAAGAACATATTAATTGTACAGATATATTCATGAAAAATAGTTTTTCTGATTTTAATAAATTTTTAGATGTTGTAATTAAAACTCTAAAAAAAGGTAATAAAATAATACTATTTGGTAACGGTGGAAGTGCCTCAGATGCTCAACACATAGCTGCAGAATTAGTTGTAAGATATAAAAAGAATAGAAAATCTATTCCAGCTATATCGCTTTCAACGGATACATCTACTTTGACTGCAATTGGTAACGATTTTTCATTCAATGAAATTTTTTCTAGACAGATAGAATCTATAGGAAAATCAGGCGATATTGCCATAGGAATTACTACCTCTGGTAAAAGTAAAAATGTAATTAATGCATTAAAATTAGCTAAAAAAAAAAAAATTATCTCCACAATGCTTACAAAAGAAAATTATCCAAATAAAAAGGAAACAGGAAAAATTACTGATTTTATATTAGGAGTCCCTGCACATGAAACTGCAAGAATACAGGAACTTCATATTTTATTTGGACATTTAATGTGTTCCGTTATAGATGAAGTTTTTAGTTAATTAGAAATGTCTAAAAATATATCAGAAAATATTTTATCCCTTTTAAATCGTAAAATTTTTTGTTTAGGAGACTTAATGTTAGATAACTATATAATAGGCAATACTAACAGGATATCTCCAGAAGGCCCTATACCAATTTTAGATATAAAAAAAGAAGTAAAAATGCTAGGCGGTGTAGGAAATGTTGTTAGAAACTTGAGCACCTTATCAACAAAAACTTTTTTAGTAAGTTTGTTGGGAAATGATTCAGTAGCTAAAATTGTAGAAGATAAATTAGATAAGATAAATGTTGATAAAAATATAATTAAAGATAAAAGTAGGCCAACTACTACAAAGTCTCGTTTTATATCTAATAATCAGCAAATACTAAGAGTGGATAAAGAAAAAACAATACCTGTAGATAGAATCATAGAAAAAAAAATATTTGAAGTATCAAGAAAACAGATTTTAAAATCAGATTCTGTTGTGATATCAGATTATAATAAAGGTTTAATTACAAAAAATATTTTAAATAAAATAATAAATTTTTCTAAAAAAAACAAAAAACCTATCGTAGTAGATCCAAAAAGTACAAATTTCGAAAAATATAAAGGAGCTACAATTATTACTCCTAATATTAAAGAATTAGAACAGGTTGTAAAAAAAAAATTAGATACTGATTATGAAATTATCAATGAATCAAAAAAATTAATTAACAAATTTAATTTTTCTTATTTATTAGTAACTATGGGAAATAGGGGCATGATTTTAATATCAAAAAAAAATTCATTAAAATTAGATGCAGAGGCAAAAGAAGTTTTTGACGTGTCTGGCGCTGGAGATACTGTAGTATCTTTTATAGCCGCTGGAATGGCTTCTTCTTTAAAAATAGAAAGCGTGGTAAATATAGCAAACATTGCAGCAGGAGTTGTTGTAAATAAAACTGGAACCTCTGTAGCGCACTTATCTGAAATGCTTATATCTGCAAATAAAAGTAATTATCATTTATCTAAAGTTATGACCTTAGCCGAAGTAGAAAAGGTAATAAATTTTTGGAAAAGCAAAAAGGAAAAAATAGGTTTTACTAATGGTTGTTTTGATTACCTGCATCCAGGTCATATTTCTCTATTAAAACAAGCAAAAAAAAAATGCTCAAAACTAATAGTTGCAGTAAATACAGATAGTTCTATTAGAAAATCAAAAGGTCCAGGCAGACCAAAACAAAAATTAAATACGCGACTTAATGTTCTTAATTCTTTGCCATTCATTGATTTAATTATTTCATTTTCCGATAAAACACCATTAGATATTATTAAAAAAATTAAACCAAATTTACTGATTAAAGGAAGCGATTATAAAGAAAGTCAAATTATTGGAGCTAAGGAAGTAAAAAAAAGTGGCGGTAAAATATTAAGGGCAAAAATACTAAACAATTTTAGTTCATCAATTATTATTGATGAAATATTAAATACTTCCTTTTAAAAATCAATTTTTTCAAAAAAATTATTTTTTTTTAAGAATAAAATTTTTTCTTTTTCATTATTAAAACTTTCATAAGCTAAAGTGAGCTTTGCATAAGCTGTTTCGAAAGTTATTCCACTTAAACATTTAACATTAAGTTTTAATAAATGTTTCAAGCTAGCATAAATATTTTTTTTTTTACTAGATATAGGTGAAATAAAAAAAGGAATATTTCTAAAATTATTTTCTTTGATAAATTTAACTAGTGATAAATTTTTTTTATCATTTCTAGTATTTGTGGTTCCAGAATGATATAGCTCATGCAAAATTGCTTTTGGTTTTATTTTATTTAAATTATATAAATTATAATTTAACCCTGGATAAGGTCTAATAATCATTACATTGTTTGAAAATCTTAAATTTTTATTTAATTTAGATGAATTACAATTTCTCTTTATGGTATTTTTAGAAGGATTTTTTTTTTTAAAAAAAATAAAATTGTTATTTTTAAAATTACAAAAAATTCCACTTACTCTTGTATCAAGTATATTATCATAACTATTTATTTGTTTTACCCTACTTCCAATAAAAATTGATACAAAGTTTTTTTTAGGATTTTTGTATGGCACATATACACCTGGTAATTTTATTTTAATGATAAAGTTTATAGCAGCTTTTAAGTTTAGTCTGCCTGATGCTTTCCTATCTTTTAAAGGTTTATCACTACTTACTAAAACTACTGGTTTATTAAAATTACTAAAATATTGTGAAAGAGCAGCAGAAGCAAATGACAAAGTATCTGTGCCATGGGTTATTATTATTCCTAAAAAATCATTTTCCCAATTTTCTTCAACACATTTAACAATGTTATTCCAATCTTCTGGGATAGCATTTTCACTTAAAATATTAATAGGTTGAACAATTTTATAATTTATTTTTTTATCAGAATTTTTTAATAAAAATGAAACTAAAGAATTATTTTTTGAAACATTAATTATATTCCCTTTTTTTTCACTTCCTATTGTTCCGCCAGTTAATATAAGTAATATTTTTTTCATAAAAATATTATAGAATATTACATTATTGAAAAAAAGATGTCTCGATTATTAGTATTTTTTTTATTTTTTTTTATTGTTAGCTGTTCCTCATTTAATACGGAACCTAAATATACAATTAGGGTTTTTGATAAAGATAAGCCCAAAGTTTTATTAATGCCTATAGATATAGAAATTTGTGAATTGACGCTCGCAGGAATGTGTGAACCTAAAGCTTCTTGGACTAATGAATCCAGAGAAAATATAATTACAAGCTTTAAAGAAATTTTAGATAAAAGAAATGCTAGTCTAAATGAATATGATAAAAATTCTACAAATGAAGATGTAAATCAGATAATAAAACTACATACTCAGATTGGACAAGAAATAATAAATAATGAATATGGCCCATTTAAACTTCCAACAAAAAATGAATTTGATTGGTCTATAGGAAAAGAAGCTCAAATATTAAGAAAAGAACATAAAAGTGACTACGCAATTTTTATTTTTTTCAGAGATCAGTACTCAAGCACTGAAAGAGTATTATATAATATTGTAACAGCAGTATTATTTCCAGGCATTATACCTATAGGAGGGTCACAATTAGCTTTTGCTAGTTTGGTTAATTTAAACAATGGAGAAATTACTTGGTTTAATGGGTACTATAGGTCATTTGGAGATGTAAGAGATTTGGAAAGTGCACGTGCTACAATAGAAAAGCTTTTTGAAGAGTTCCCCGGATGATGAAAATATTTTTATTATTATTAATTTTTTTTATAACTAGTTGCACCACACCAATTGGTGGAGCTAAAAAAGTTGATGACATAAAACCTCAAGAAACGCCTTCAATAGAAAGCATAGAAGCTGGACTATGGATGCAAATGAATAATTACGAAGAAAGATTAAAGACTTCAGGCTCAAGATTAAAAGATAAAGATTTAGAAGATTATTTAAAAAAAATTTTATGCGATTTAACAAGTGAATATTGTGAAGATATGAGAGTTTATGTTCAAGATGTGCCTTATTTTAATGCATTTATGGCTCCAAATGGAATGATGGTTGTTTGGACAGGATTGCTTTTAAGAGCTGAGAATGAAGCACAATTAGCCACCGTTATAGGTCATGAAGCCGGACATTACATTAAAAGACATTCACTTAAAACATGGCTTGATGCAAAAGCTCGTACTGATTTAATGGTTATAATGTCTTTAGGTTTAGGTGTAGGAGGAGTGCCATTTGGAGGAGATATATTTAATGTTACTCAATTACTTCAAGCAGGTTTTATGGCGAAGCACAGCAGGGACAATGAAAGAGAAGCAGATAAAATTGGTTTAGATTTTTTAATAAACGCTGGATATGACGCTAAAGAAGCTCCGAAAATTTGGGAAAATATAATTAAAGAAATGGAATTAGGAGAAATTAATAAACCTCTAAGCTTTTTAGCTTCTCATCCTGCACCAAAGGAAAGAATAGATAATTTAAAAGAACAAGCTAAAGAATATAAAAATAAAGAAAATAAAAAGAATACTGATAAATTAAAAGAAAAAGTTAAACCACATTTTCATAAGTGGGTAAAAAATGAGATAAGACTTAAAAATAAAATAGAACAAACAGAGTTTATTCTAGAAACTGCCTTTAAAGGAAATAAAAATGATTATTTATTAAAATTTTATAAAGGCGAAATTTACCGTTTAAGAGGCGATAACAGTGAAGATAAAAAAGATAATAAAGAAGAAAATAATTATGATATGGCAATTAATTATTATAATGAATCAATTAAAGCTAATGAAGAATTTCCAAATGCATATAAAGAACTTGGTTTATTACAATTAAAAATTGATAAAAATGAGGAAGCAAGAGCTAATTTAAAAAAATATTTAGAACTTGCAGTAAACCCAGAGGATGAATCTATAATTAAAAGTTATTTAAATTAAATGATAGTTTTAAAAAAAATACTTTTTACATTGTTTTTGTTTGTATTGCTCTCATGTCAGGCAGATAAAACATACGTACTTGTTGAACCAGGAAATTTAGAAATAGAAAACATTTATTCAGTAAGTACAAATAAAAAATGGAGTCAATTTCAAGAAAATGATTACAACTTTCTATTTTGGACAATAGATGGATACACAATACAAAGAATAGTATTTTTTAAACCAATAGAAGATGGTAGATCATTGTTTGATCATGATAGTTTTTTTAATCAAGAAAGTGAAAAAAGACCCATATTTAATTCAAAAATGAATAAATTTGAAATTAAAGAATTTTTTGAGAATTGTATTATTTGGTCAAGAGAATTTACTAATTTTGAAACATCTAATTTAAATAATTTTAAGATTGGAGATGTTGATGGGGTATCATTTGAAATAATTGCAAAAAATGAATTGGGTTTAATATATAATGGATTTGGAATTGCAGGCATAAAAAATAAAAAATTTTATTCAGTATATTTTATTGCTCCAAAAATAAATTTTTATAAGGAATATGAAAAAGAGGCAAAAAAAATAATTTCTTCTATTAAGATTTTGTAAGTTTTATAAAAGTATCTTCCAATTTTTGATTCTTTGTAGATTTCATAATTTTTTTTTTAGTTTCTGATAATAAAATTCTTCCATTAGCTACAATACAAATTCTATCGCATAATTTTTCAGCTTCTTCTATGTAATGAGTTGTCAAAAGTATAGTTTTTTTTTTTGATTGTAAATTTTTAATGTACTTCCATAATTGTTGTCTTAAGGTTACATCAACACCTGCGGTTGGTTCGTCTAAAACAAGTATAGATGGGTTATGTACTAATGCTTTGGCAATCATAAGTCTTCTTTTCATACCACCGGAAAGACTTCTTGTATATGAATTTGCTTTATTATGTAAATCTAAATCTTTAAGTATTTCCATAGTTTTTCTATATTTTTTTTTTATTCCATATAGCCCTGCTTGGAGCTCTAATATTTCTTTTGGAGTAAAAAAAGGATCAAAATTTAATTCTTGAGGAACAATCCCGATTTGACAACTAGCTTGTTTTCTATTTTTGTCAATATTGTAACCACCAATTTCTACTGAACCAGTATCCTTTAAACATAGGCCTGCAAGGACGTTTATTATTGTAGATTTTCCTGCACCATTTAAACCAAGCAAGCCAAACAGCGAACCTTTTGGAATTTTTAAGTTCACATCAATCAATGCTAAAATCTTTTCATTCTTTTTAGTAGAAAAAGTTTTATTTAGTTTTTTTATATCAATTGCGTATTTATTTTTTTTTTCCACTGATTCAATTTTTTTTTTTTAATGGTAATATAAATAACTTCTTTTTTTAAAATGTATATAATTAGTTAAAATTGAAAAACTTGTTTTTAATTGACGGTTCTGGTTTTATTTTTCGTGCATTTTATGCACTTCCTCCATTAACTAATCCAAAAGGAATTCCAATAAATGCAGTTTACGGATATTGTAATATGATTTTAAATATATATGAAAAGTTTAAACCCGAACAAATTATTGTTGTTTTTGATACAAAAAGAAAAACATTTAGAAATGATATTTATAAAGAATACAAAAGTAACAGAACTGACCCACCGGAAGAGCTAATTCCTCAATTTTCAATAGTTAGAGATGCTACAGATGCATTGCAAATTCCTAGAATTGAAATCGATGGTTACGAGGCAGATGACATAATAGCTACTTATGCAAAAAGAGCAGAAAAAAAAGGTATTGCGGTAACAATTGTGTCTTCAGATAAGGACTTAATGCAGTTAGTTAGTCAAAATGTTAAAATGTATGACTCGATGAAAAATAATATAATTGGGATTAAAGAAGTTAAAGAAAAATTTGGTGTTACTCCAGATAAACTAATTGATGTGCAGGCTTTAGCAGGAGACAGAATAGACAATGTTCCAGGAGTTTCTGGTATAGGGGTAAAAACGGCAGCTGAGTTAATTACAAGTTTTAAAACGTTAGAAAATTTATTAAATGAAGTTGATAAAATAAAACAACCTAAAAGAAAACAAACTTTAACTGAAGAAAAAGAAATGGCCTTAGTTAGTAAAAAATTAGTAACTTTAAAAAATGATATTGATTTAGGAAATAAATATGATTTTGATGTTTTTGAGGGGGTTAATAAAAAAACAGCATTAAAGTTTTTTGAAGAGCATGGATTTAAAAATTTAATTTCAAGATTTAGTAAAAAAGAAGATACTAATAAAAATATTAATTTAGAAAGAAAAAAAAATTATTCTGTAATTCAATCTGTAGATCAATTAACAAATTTAGTAAAAAAAATAAAAAAAAATAAATTAGTTTCTATAGATACAGAAACTGACTCCCTTAATACAAATTTGGCAAGACTTGTAGGAATTTCTATATCAACAAATGAAAATGAAGCTTTTTATTTACCATTTGAACATAAAATTAATAAAGAAGATAAATTTAAGAATTTAGATTTAACAAAATGCTTAAAAGTTTTAAAAAGTTTTTTTGAGGATAAATCTGTCTTAAAAATAGGACACAATATTAAATATGATAAGATTATTTTATCAAATTCTGAAATTAATGTTTATCCAATAGATGACACTATGCTTTTATCGTATGTTCTTGATGCAGGAAAAATAAGACATAATTTGGATGATTTAGCAAGGCTGTACTTAAATCAAGAAACAATTAAATATTCTGAGGTTGTTGGAGTAGGAAAAAAACAAAAAACATTTGACGAAATAGCAATAAACGATGCTTATATTTATGCAGCTGAAGATGCTGATGTGACTTTTAAGTTATATAAAATTTTAAAAAAAAGAGTTATTTCTGAAAAAATCTTTAGTGTTTATGAAAATATTGAAAAACCACTTATAAATGTTTTAGCAAAAATGGAAAAAGATGGAATCAAAGTTGATACAAAAAAATTAAGAAATTTAAATACTGTTTTCAAAAAAAATTTATTAAAAATTGAAAAAGAAATTTTTAAATTATCAGGAATAGAATTTAATATTGCTTCCCCCAAACAGTTAGGGGAAATTTTATTTGATAAAATGGGTCTTGAAGGTGGAAAAAAAGGAAAAAGTGGAGCATATAGTACTAGTGTAGATGTTTTAGAAAACTTATCTTATCAAGGCAATAAAATTGCAGAATTTCTTTTAGAATGGAGACAAATTTCAAAATTAATAAGCACTTATACAGATTCATTAATAAAAGAAGCTAACAAAAAAACCTCTAGAATCCATACTTCATATTCTATGGCCGCTACAAGTACTGGAAGATTATCATCAACAGACCCAAATTTACAAAATATCCCAATTAAAACTTATGAAGGAAAAAAAATCAGAGGTGCTTTTATAGCTAAAGAAGGTTTTAAATTAGTTTCTTTAGATTATTCGCAAATTGAATTAAGATTGCTTGCTCATATAGCAAAGGTTAAAAATTTAAAAAAAGCTTTTGATAATAATGCAGATATACATAGTAATACTGCTGCTCAAATATTTAATGTTAAATTAAACGATGTAAATGAAGACTTAAGAAGAAAAGCAAAAACAATAAATTATAGTATTATTTATGGAATTAGTGCTTTTAGTCTTGCTAAAAGATTAAAAATAGAAAGGTCAGAAGCTGATACAATGTTAAAAGAATATTTTAAAAATTATAAAGAAATTTTAGATTATATTGACCAAACTACAAATTTTTGCAAAAAAAATGGATTTGTAGAAACTTTATTTGGAAGAAAATGTTATATTGAAGGTATTAACAACAAAAACCCTAGTTTTAAAAATTTTGCAATTAGAGCAGCGGTAAATGCACCAATACAAGGCTCAGCCGCTGATATAATAAAGAAAGCAATGATAAAAATAGACAATTATTTAGATAAAAAAAAGTCTAGATCTAAGATGATTCTTCAAGTACATGATGAATTACTATTTGAAATACATGAAACAGAAATTACCTCTCTTTCAATGGATATAAAAAAAATAATGGAAAATTCTGCTTTACCAGAAATAAACTTAGAAATACCATTAATAGTGGATATTGGGCAAGGTAATAGTTGGGCTGAGGCTCATTAATTTTTTTTATTTTTTTATTATGAAAAATAATATTTTTTTAATTGATGATGATAAAAATATACTAACTTCTGTTTCTATATTACTTGAAACTGAAGGATATAAAGTTAGCACATTTTCAGATGGAGAGTCTGGATTAAAAGCAATTTTAGAAAATAGTCCAGATATTGCTATTGTTGATATTAAAATGCCAAGATTAGATGGAATCGAATTATTAAAAAAATTAAGAAGAACGTCTGAATTGCCTGTTATTTTTTTAACTTCAAAAGATACTGAAATTGATGAATTATTAGGATTAAAAGTAGGAGCAGATGATTATATTACAAAACCATTTTCACAAAAAATCTTAATTGAAAGGATAAGAATTTTAATAAAAAGATCTGAATTAATTAATACAAAAAAAAAAGATAAATCTAATGATAAAAACTTAATTAAAAAAGGAAATATTCTTTTAGATACAGAAAAATATATGTGTAAGTGGAAAAATAAATTAGTTAATATCACTGTTACAGAATTTTTGTTGATCAAGTCATTAGTAGAAAATATTGGAGTGGTTAAATCAAGAGATCAGCTTATTAACTCAGCTTTTGGAGAAGACAAGGAAAATATTGATGATAGGTCCATAGACCATCATTTTAAAAGAATAAGAAAAAAATTTAAAAATGTAGATAATAATTTTAACTCAATAGTCACAGTTTATGGTGGCGGATACAAATTTTCTGAATAAGAATTTATAAAATGTTCAGAAATAAACTAACTTTTTCGCCTTTATTGTTAAGATTATTAACATTAAATATTTTAGCTCTTTTCTTTTTACTAGGAGGACTATTTTCTATTGATAGATATCAACAAACTTTACGAGAAAACGAATTTATAAAATTAGAAGATGAAGGAAGAATTTTATCTCAAGCAATTGGAAGAACAATACTTACAACAGGAGATTTAAAATCGCAAATTATTCTTACTTCTGAAGCTCAAGAAACTATAAGCTACTTACTTAGTAAAAGCAGAGTAAGAATTAGATTATTTTCTTATCAAGGAGATTTATTAGCTGACTCAGAAAGATCAGTTGGTTTTCAAACCAGAGTAAAGTCAAGTGAATTACCTTCCTTGCAGGAGAAAAATTTTATAAGAATATTTTTTGAAAAAATTTATTCATACATAGCGTTATTTATGGCTAAAACAAGTGATTTAAGTATTTATAAAGAAAATGTACTCCAGCAAGCAGAAGATTATGAAGAAGTTTTAAAGGCTCTTTATGGAGAAGAAACAAGGCTAATAAGACAGTTAGAAAGTGGAAAAAAATTATTAGGAGTTGCTATGCCCGTGCAATCATATAAAAAAATAACGGGAGCTATTTTACTTACTTTTGATAGCACAAACATTGAAAATAAACTTAAAGATTTTCGTTTTGAAGTTTTTAAAATTTTTTTTATAGCATTATTCCTAACTATATGTGTGTCAATTTATTTGTCTGCAAATATAGTTGGACCAATTAGAAAATTAGCACATGCTACACGAAATATTAACCCATCGGACGGAAGAAAAATTACAGTACCACAATTTTCTGATAGAAAAGACGAAATAAACGAACTAGCTACATCAATTAAAGATATGTTAAATTCTATATGGAATAGAATGGATGCAATCGAAAACTTTGCTGCAGATGTGTCACATGAAATTAAAAATCCTTTAACATCGCTAAAAAGTGCAGTTGAAGTTGCAAATAATACAAGGGATAGAAAACAATTAAACAAGCTTTCTAAAATTATAAATCAAGATATAAAAAGATTAGATCGTTTAGTTACAGATATATCTAACGCATCAAGGTTAGATGCTGAATTATCTAGAGAAGGAATGAAAAAAATAAATATAAAAAAAATTATTGAAGGTACTGTAGATTTTTATAATAGAGATAGAAAAAAAATTATATTTAATTACGAAAAAAATGATGATTATATTACTTACGGAAATGAACAAAGATTATCACAAGTGTTTAATAATTTAATTGATAACGCTTTATCTTTTAATAAAAATAATATGAAGATAGAAATTTATTTACGAAGCATGAAAAATATTCTATCAGTGGAAATTAGTGATTTTGGACCGGGAATTACAGTAAGTAATTTTAATAAAATTTTTGAAAGATTTTATACAGAAAGACCCAACGAAGAAAAATTTGGCGAGCATTCAGGTTTAGGACTAAGTATAGTTAAACAGATATTAGATGTTCATAAAGGATTTATAAAGGCAGAAAACAGGTTTGGAAATAATAAAAAAGTAATTGGAGCTAAATTTATAATAACTCTTAAAAAATTTGTTTAATATACCCATATAATTAGATTGATTATAAATTTTTTTTTAGTAAGTTCTATTTATCATGTCAGACTATAAAGTAAAAGATATAAAGCTTTCAGATTGGGGAAGAAAAGAAATAAACATTGCTGAAACAGAAATGCCAGGCTTGATGTCGTTAAGAAAAGAGTACAGAAATAAAAAACCATTAAAAGGAGCAAGAATTTTAGGATGTCTGCACATGACAATACAAACTGCTGTATTGATCGAAACATTAATCGATCTAGGAGCAGAGGTTAGATGGAGTTCGTGTAATATTTTTTCAACCCAAGACCACGCAGCCGCAGCTATTGCAAAGAAAGGAATACCAGTTTTTGCTTGGAAAGGAATGTCGGATGAAGAATTTTGGTGGTGTATAGAACAAACTATAATTGGGGAAAAGGGATGGAAACCAAATTTAATTTTAGATGATGGTGGAGATTTAACAAAAATAATGCATGATAAATTTAGAAATCTACTTAAGAATGTCAAAGGACTTTCAGAAGAAACAACAACAGGAGTTCACAGATTGTATGAAATGGAAAAAAAAAATAAACTACTTGTTCCCGCAATTAATGTAAATGATAGTGTTACTAAATCTAAATTTGATAATTTATATGGCTGTAGAGAAAGTTTAGTGGATGGTATTAGAAGAGCAACAGACGTTATGCTCGCAGGAAAGGTTGCTGTGGTTTGTGGATATGGTGATGTTGGAAAAGGATCAGCAGCAAGTTTAAGAAATGGAGGCGCAAGGGTTATGGTTACAGAAATAGATCCAATTTGTGCCTTACAAGCGTCTATGGAAGGCTATGAAGTTATAAAAATAGAAGATGTATTAGAAAAAGGTGATATTTTTTGTACAGCAACTGGAAATGTAGACGTAATAACATTAGAACACATGAGAAAAATGAAAGATAGGGCAATCGTTTGTAATATTGGACATTTTGATAGTGAAATTCAAATTGATGCACTTAAAAATTATAAATGGGATGAAATAAAACCACAAGTAGATGAAGTAGAATTTCCTAATGGAAAAAAGCTGATTATTTTATCTAAAGGAAGACTAGTAAATTTAGGAAATGCAACAGGCCACCCTAGCTTTGTAATGAGTGCTTCTTTTACTAACCAAGTTTTAGCCCAAATAGAATTATGGAAAAAACACAAATCATACAAAAATAAAGTTTATGTTTTACCTAAAGAACTCGATGAAAAGGTAGCAGAATTACATCTTGGTAAACTAGGTTCAAAATTAACTAAACTATCAAAAAAACAAGCAAGCTATATTGATGTAAAACAAAATGGTCCTTTTAAACCAGACTATTACAGATATTAAATAATATATAAAAATTATTAAAATTTTAATTACATCTCTTAAAAAGACAGAAACATTAGCTAACAAACTTGCAGCTAAATCAAAAATAGGAGATATTTTCTTTTTACGAGGAGATTTAGGATCTGGTAAAACTACATTTGCGCGTTATTTTATAAAAGAAATTGCGAGATTAAATAAAAAAAAATTAAAAGAACCAATAACCAGCCCAACTTATAATTTAATTAATAATTATAATTGTGGTAATAATATAGATGTTTGCCATGTCGACCTTTACAGAATGAAAAACATTAAAGAAATAGAGAAAATAGGGTTATTCGAAGAAATAGAAGATAAAATAACTTTAATTGAATGGCCAGAAAAAATTGAAAAGTTTGTTAAAAAAAAACAAAATATTTATTTTATAAAAAAAAGGTAATTAAATATTTTATGAATGTCTCTTTTTTAAAAAAAAATGGAATAAATGATTATAAGTTAAAATCATTAAAATCCGATGCTTCATTTAGAAAATATTTTAGAATATACATAAAAAATAAAAAAAGTTTGTTATTAGTTAATTCGCCAAAAGAAAAAGAAAATAATTATGGATATTTAAAAGTTGCAAGTATTTACGAAAAAATTAATTTATCTGTGCCAAAAATTTTTGATTTTGATAATTCAAAAGGTTTTTTTTTAATTGAAGATTTTGGTTCAAACACTTATAAAAATTCTTTAAGAAATGGAGAAAGTGAATTTAAACTTTATAATTTAGCAACTGATGTTTTAATATATGTAAACAATCAACCAAAAAATTTAGGAAGTTATTTACCAAAATATACAAACAAAAAGTTTATTGATGAGGCACTACTTTTTTTAGATTGGTACTGGCCTGCTATTTTTAAAAAAAAAGTAAACATAAAAATTAAAAATGAGTTTATTAAAATTTGGAAAAGCTTGTTAAGAAATAATATTAAAACTAATAAAGTATTAGTACATAGAGATTTTCATATTGATAATCTTTTTTTTTTGAAGAATAGAGAAAATATAAAATCTTGTGGTTTAATCGATTTTCAAGATGCAGTTATTGGACCATCATCATATGATTTATTATCTTTGTTAGAGGATGCTAGAAGGAATGTTAACAAAAAAATTATTAATAGAATGTATGACAAATTTACAAAAAAATTCTCAAAAAAAGAAAAAGAAATTTTCTTAAATGAATACAAAGTTTTAGCAGTTAATCGCCATTTGAAGGTTTTAGGTATTTTTACGAGGTTATTTTTAAGAGATAAAAAAAAATCGTATTTAAAGCATATTCCTAGATTATGGAAATTAGTTGAATATAATTTAGAATCTGAACCACTAATAAAACTAAGTGATTGGATAAAAAAATATTTTCCAAAAAAAATTAGAAAAAAACCAAAAGTTTAAAATGAAAATTTCAACAATAATAATTCTTGCCGCGGGTCTTGGAAAAAGAATGAAACATTATACTAAAAAAACTCCAAAACCATTAATTAAACTTGGTAAAGAAACTTTAATAGAAAAAATAATAAAAAAACTTGAAATAAACGGTTTTAAAAAAATAGTGATAAATATTTTTCATTTTAAGGAAAAAATAAAAAAAAAAATAAAAAATAACTATAAAGCAAAAATTTTATTTTCTGAAGAAGATGTATTGTTAAATACAGGTGGAGGTATTAAAAATGCTATAGAGTTATTAAAATCTAAAGAGTTTTTTGTAATTAATAGCGATATAGTATGGGAAGATAAAAATAGCAGTCCTTTTGAACAATTACATAAATTTTGGGATAGTAATAAAATGGATGCTCTTCTTTTATTATATCCAAAAGGAAAAAATAAAGGAGACTATAATTTAAACAGTTCGAAAAGATTAATTTCAAACAAAAATCCAAAATATATATTTACTGGCATCCAAATTATTAAGTCAAAAGTTTTTTTAGAAATGAAGAAAAAAGTTTTTCCACTATCAAATATTTATAAAGAATTATTAAAAAAAGAAAGAATTTCTGGAATTGTTTATAAAGGAAAATGGACACACATTGGCACACTTGATAGTTTAAAAAAACAAAAAAAAATGTTAAAATAGTCTTTTCTTTATTATGAGTATTAAAGCAATAAAAGAAGATGTGTTTGATAACGAAGTCTTAAACTCAGAAATTCCGGTACTTATAGATTTTTGGGCTGAATGGTGCGGGCCATGTAAGGAAATTTCTCCTATTCTAGAAGAAATTTCAAATGAAATAGGGGGTAAAATAAAGATTTTAAAATTAAATATAGATGAAAATCCAAATATTCCAAATAAATATGCTGTTCAAAGTATACCTACTTTAATTATTTTTAAAAATGGTGAACCTGTAGCAACAAAAATAGGATCAGCAGTTAAATCTGAGTTGCTCAAATGGATTGAAACATCTATTTAAAAGCTATTTTTTTAACAATTTAGACATTTCTTTATACATATAGAAAGATCCGCAAATAAGTACTCTTCCAGGAACTTCATTAATTAATATTTTCTTTAAAGCATGGGAAATTGTTTCCGCTGTTTCTACATTAAATTCATTTAATTTTGCAATTTCATAAAGTTTTTTGCTTGGGTAATAAGGTGATTCGCTTTTTATTGCTACTGTTATTAGTTTAGAAGAAATACTTTTAAAATAATTTAAGAAATCAGTAGGATTTTTCGAAGTTAACATACCAAAAATTATGTATAACCTTTTTTTTTCCCATTTATTAAAAGTTTTTGCTAAAACTTTACTGGCACTTTTATTATGTCCACCATCAAACCAAATTTCCCAAGCTTTGTGATTTATATTTTTTGAAAACAAATCCTTATTTAAATTTACTTTTTGTAATCTTCCAGGCCATTTGACATTTTTTATTCCTTTTTTTACTAAATTTTTATTAAATTTTTTTTTCATTATTAAGTTAAAAGTTTTTAATGCTATTCCAGCATTTATAATTTGATGTTCCCCAATAAGACCTGGTTTTGGAAACTTTTTAAATTTATTATTTTTTAAATTATTAAAAAATAAAATATGTTTTTTTGTTTTATTTTCTTTCACAAACCAATCTTTTTCATAAAAAAAAGTTTCTGCTTTAAGTTTACTTGCAACAACTTTTATTATTTTTCTAGCTTTGTTTTTTTGTTTACCAACTA
>PTKO01000014.1 GCA_002937775.1 Alphaproteobacteria bacterium MarineAlpha6_Bin4
CCAACAGCGAACCCAGCAAGATCAAAATCATCATTTTTATATAATCCAGGCATTTCAGCAGTTTCGCCACCTAGAATTGAGCAACGAGATCCCTTACATCCTTTAACAATTCCATCTATTATTTCAAGAGCCATTTTTTTTTTTAATTTTGCAACAGCTATGTAATCAAGGAAAAAAATTGGTTTTCCTCCGTGTACCAAAATATCATTCAAACACATAGCAACCAGATCCTCTCCTATCCATTTATATTTATTTAAATCTTGAGCTATTTTTATTTTAGTTCCAACACCATCTGTCGCACTTAATAATATTGGGTTTTTATATTTTAATATTGATATATCAAAAAAACCCGCAAACGAGCCCAAGTCTTTAATTGCACCTTTATTATGTGTAGAAAATATTTTTTTTTTAATTAACTTAACAAACTTATTACCTTCGTTAATGTTAACACCAGCTTTTTTGTATTTATTTACTTTTTTGCTCATTGATTTATTATTTTATGTAATAACTTTTTTAAAAAAAATAACATATTACTATGAAATTAAACTTTACAAAATTTTTACTTGCCTTTTTTTTTGTTGTTTTTTTTACTTTAAAAGTAGCATTATCTGCAAGTATCAATAATAAGCTTTTTGAAGTAAAAAATATTAACGTAGAGATTGAGTCAACTACTTCTACAAGAGCTAGAGAAATAGCATTACTAAAGGCACAAGAGAAGGGATTTAAGAATCTAATGAACAAAATGCTTTTAACATCAGAATATGAGAAAATTAAAACAATTAGTATTGAAAAAATGTTGGAGTTTGTTGATGCAATAGAAATTCAGAATGAAAAAACATCTTCTAATAAATATATTGGAAATTTAACAATTATTTTTAATGAAGATAAGATTCTTAAATATTTGAATCAAAATAATATAAAATTTACAAGTTTAAAAAGTAAACCACTTCTAATTTTACCTATATATAAGTTTGCTGGAGTAACTTATCTTTGGGAAAAACAAAATATATGGAGAAATGCTTGGATTGTAAATTCAAATTCTGATGGACTAATTCCTATAAAATCATCTGATGGAAAATTTACTGATTTTATTTTTTTTAATCAAGACAAAGCTGTAAAGAAAAATTTAAAAAATCTAAAACTTTTAGCAGAGTCTCACAACACAACAGGTGTTCTTATAGCAATTTTAAAAAAAAAATATAATCGTGATAAATCTAAAATACTATTTAATTTAAACTTATCTATTTATAGATTTGATGGGCAAGAAACAATAAATTACGAAGATACAATAGATATTTATAGCAATGAGTACTCTGACAATATTTTAAATGAAGCAAAATTAAAAGTTGAAGAATTTGTAAACCAGCAATGGAAATCTGCAAATGTAATTACAGCTCAAAAAGAATTTGAAAAAATCACAGTTTCATTTAATAACTTAGATGATTGGATAAATATTAAAAAAACTATTAAGAATATTTCAATAATAGACAAATTTAATGTAAAAAGATTTACTCATAATAAAGCAACTATTTTTTTGTCTTTTTCTGGAAATTTAAATCAATTAAAGGTAGCTTTTAAACAATCGGATTTAGAATTTAATTTAAATAATAAAAACTTAACTTTATCAAATTGAATATATCAAATATTTTAAATTTAACATTCATGAAAGAAAAGAATATCCAGTTATCATTTAATTTAAAAAAAAGAAAAATTTATGAAAAAGATGATTTTTTAGTTTCTAATTCAAATGAGGAAGCATACAAACTTATTAATACATGGCCGAACTGGCCAAGTAGAAAAGCAATTATTTTTGGCGAGTCTGGTACTGGCAAAACCCATTTAACAAATATTTGGAAAAAAAAAACATCTTCCACAATATTGAGTCTAAATAAATTTAAACAAGTTAAGCTAGAAAATATTTTTACAAAAAAAAAGAATTTTATAATAGAAAATATTTCTAATTTTTTTGAAAAAATTAATGTAAAGGATAAGGAATATTTAGAAAAACATTTATTACATTTTTATAATTTAATTGAAGAAAAAAAAGGTTTTTTAATATTAACAGCATCAAAAGCACCTAAGTTATGGAAAATAAATTTACCTGATTTAAAATCAAGAATTTTATCTTCAGTAGCTGTAAAAATAAAAAGACCAGATGATGCATTATTATCTTCTGTTTTAATTAAATTGTTTTTAGATAAACAAATATTAATAAATAAAGAAGTGATAAAATTTATTGTTAGAAGATCTGAACGATCATTTGATAATTTAGAAAAAATTGTTAATAAATTAGATAATAAATCTTTAATAACAAAAAAAAAAATAAATATTACTTTTGTGAAAAAATTAATTTAAAATACAAAATGCACATTTATAGAACACATAATTGCGGAGAGTTAAGATTAAAAGATAAAGATAGATCTGTTAAATTATCAGGGTGGGTTCACAGAAAAAGAGATCACGGAAACTTATTATTTGTAGATTTAAGAGATCATTATGGAATAACGCAAGTTGTAATTGATAAAAAAAACAAAAAATTTTCTTTAGCTGAAAAAACCTCTTCTGAAAGCGTTATAACTATTACTGGTAAAGTTTTACCAAGGTCCGATGAAACTCTTAATAAAAAATTACCAACAGGAGAAATAGAGGTTTCAGTTGAAGATTACATAAATGAGTCAAATGCTAAACCTCTACCATTAGAAGTTAATTCTGACAAAGATTACGGTGAAGATACACGTTTAAGATATAGATATTTAGATTTAAGAAGATCAAAAATGCAAAAAAATATCTTATTACGTAATCAAGTAATTTCTTTAATAAGAGAAGGGATGATTAAACAAAACTTTATTGAAATACAAACTCCCATTTTAACAGCAAGCTCGCCTGAAGGAGCACGAGATTATTTAGTTCCAAGCAGAGTTCACCCTGGCAAATTTTATGCATTGCCACAAGCTCCTCAACAATTTAAACAGTTATTAATGATTGCTGGTTTTGATAAGTATTTTCAAATTGCACCATGCTTTAGAGATGAGGACAGTAGAGCAGATAGATCGCCAGGAGAGTTTTATCAGCTGGATTATGAAATGTCTTTTGTAACACAAGAAGATATTTTTAATGCATTAGAACCGGTATTATTTAATATTTTTACAAAACTAACAAAAAATTTTTCTATTTCAAAACCACCTTTTATAAAAATACCATTTGATGAATGTATAAAAAAATATGGAAATGATAAACCTGATTTACGAAATCCTTTAATTTTATCTGATACAACAGAAATTTTTAAAGATTCTTCATTTAAACTGTTTGCTGAAAATATTAATAAAGGGTCAGTTGTTATTGCTATACCTGCCCCAAATACTAAAGATCAACCAAGAGCTTTTTTTGATAAACTTAACAACTGGGCAAAAGAAGAGGGCCAAGGTGGCATGGGTTATATACAATTTATAAATAATGAAGGAAAGGGACCTATTGCAAATAACCTTGATAAAGAAAGATTAGAAAAATTTTTAAAAATCGATGGTGTTGATAGCAATAGTTCAATTTTTTTTCTATGTGGAAAATTCGAAGAAATAACAGAATTTGCTGCTTTAGCCAGAACTAAGATAGCTAATGAATTAAAATTAATCAAAGAAAACGAATTTAAATTTTGTTGGATAGTTGATTATCCTATGTATCAAATAAATCAAGAAACTAATAAAATAGAATTTAGCCACAATCCTTTTTCTATGCCACAAGGTGGATTGGACGCACTAGAGAAAGAGGAACCTTTAAAAATTAAAGCTTACCAATATGATATTGTTTGTAACGGTGTAGAATTATCAAGTGGTGCTATCAGAAACCATAAACCAGAAATAATGTTAAAGGCATTTGAAATTGCTGGATATTCAAAAAAGGAATTAGAAAAAGAATTTGGAGGTCTTTTAAAAGCATTTAACTATGGAGCACCACCCCATGGAGGATGCGCACCAGGCATTGATAGAATTGTTATGCTTATAGCAGGTGAGCCAAATATTAGAGAAATTATCCCCTTTCCATTTAATCAAAAAGCTGAAGATTTAATGATGAATGCACCTGCTGAAATTGATGATGAAAGATTAAAAGAATTATCTTTGAAAATTTTAGATTTAAAGAAAAAAGATTAATTACTTTTTCTTTTTAGACTTTTTTTTCTTCACTTGATCTCTTTCTTTTTTAATTTCTATTAATTCTATTGCTTTTTCTATGCTAATTGTTTTAGCATCGATATCATTTGGTACCCTTATACTAGTTGTTCCATTTTTTAAAAAATAACCAATCCTACCTCTTTTACTGACACTAAGTTCCTTTCCGTCATGATTTCCTATTGTTTGTTTTTCTATTTTTTTAAAATGTTCTTCAATAAGGTCAATTGCTCTATTTTCTCCAACTGTATAAACATCATCTTCTTTTAAAGATACAAAATAATCTCCTACTTTCAAATAAGGACCAAAGCGGCCATTATTTGCAATAATTATTTCGTTACTTTTTGGATACTTACCCACCTCTCTAGGCAAAGATAATAATTGTGATGCTTTTTCAATATTTAATTGTTCTAAAGGCATATTTTTTGGCACAGAAGCTCTTCGAGGCTTTTCATCTTCTTTTTCTACCATTTCAATATAAATTCCATAAGGTCCTTGTTTTATTATAATTGGTTTATTTGTCTTTGGATCTACACCTAATTCTTTTGGAAGCGAAATACCATTTCCATTTTGACCATCTCCAGTAACATTTGAAGTTAATTGAGTCGCATACTTACAATCTGGATAATTAGAGCATCCTATAAAAGGCCCAGTCTTTGCTAATTTTAAACCCAATCTTCCATCATCACAGGTTGGACATTTTCTTGGATTAGGATTTTTATCATTTGGTTGAAAAAAATGGTCTTCTAATTGATGATCTAGTTTGTCTATTACTTCAGTAATTCTTATTTCTTTAGTTTCTTCAATTAAATTATAAAAATTTTTCCAAAATTCATCCAAAACATTTATATAATCTATTCGTCCACCAGATATATCATCTAATTGATTCTCAAGATTAGCTGTAAAATCATAATCAACATATTTTTCAAAAAAATTTGATAAAAAGACAGTAACAATTCTTCCTCTATCTTGAGGAAATATTCGTCTTGATTCAATATTCACATATCCCCTTGTTTTCAAAACCTGAATTATTGGTGCGTAAGTTGAAGGTCTTCCAATTCCTAACTCTTCTAATTTTTTAACCAGACTTGCCTCTGTATAACGAGGAGGAGGTTGGGTAAAATGTTGTTCATCAATTATTTTTTCAATCTCCACATCATCACCTGGGCTAATATTTGGTATAATATTTGTTTCATCCTCTTTTCCATTTGATTTTTTTTCATAATTATAAACTTTTAGCATTCCATCGAAGACAGGAGAAGAACCTGTTGATTGTAAAAGAACTGACCCATCATTTGCTTTTACAGTTAAAGTTATTTGTTTAAATATTGCGCTATTCATTTGAGACGCAACAGTTCTATTCCATATAAGTTTATATAATTCAAATTCATCTGGGCCAATTTCATTTTTTATTTTTTCAGGAGAATTACTAATATTAGTAGGTCTAATTGCTTCGTGCGCTTCTTGAGCATTTTTTGCTTTAGATTTATAAACTCGTGGCTCACTCGGTAAATAATTATCACCAAAATTACTTTTTATATATTCTCTAGATTGGTTTATTGCATCATTTGATAAAACTATACTATCTGTTCGCATATAAGTTATAAAGCCACTTTGGTATAACTTTTGTGCTTTTCCCATTGTTGATGAAGCAGAATATCCAAATTTATTACCCGCATCTTGTTGAAGAGTTGAAGTAGTAAATGGGGCGTACGGATTTCTTTTTACTTCTTTAGATTTTAATTCATCTACTTTGTAAGTTTTAGAATTAATTATCTCTACATATTCTTTACTTAATGCTTCTGTTCCAATATCTAGTTTTCTTAATTTTTTATCATTAATTTGTTTTAAAGTGGATTTAAATACTTGGGTGTCTTTAGATTTTAATAAAACATCAATAGACCAATATTCCTCTGGTTTAAAATGTTCAATTTCATTTTCTCTTTCACATATAATTCTAAGAGCAACGGACTGAACCCTTCCTGCAGATTTGCTTCCAGGAAGTTTTCGCCACAAAATAGGGGATAAATTAAATCCCACTAGGTAATCTAGAGCTCTTCTTGCCAAATATGCATTAATTAAATTATTATCTAATTCTCTAGGACGGCTTATTGCAGCGTTTACTGCTTCTTTAGTAATTTCATTAAATGTAATTCTTTTAACATTTACATTTTCTAATTTTTTCTTTTCTTTTAGTACCTCTTCAACGTGCCATGAAA
Organism: Alphaproteobacteria bacterium MarineAlpha6_Bin4; assembly: GCA_002937775.1. Lineage (GTDB taxonomy): Bacteria > Pseudomonadota > Alphaproteobacteria > CAYOOR01. The sequence goes on from PTKO01000014.1 coordinate 6,383, forward strand.
TAGCTTCTCCTTCTCTATCAGGATCCGTTGCTAAAAATAAATTGTCTCCAGTTTGAATTGCATTAGATATTTCTTTGATAACTTTCTTTCCTTGTGTAGAAATTTCCCATATCATCTTATATTGTTCATCAGTATTAACAGAGCCATTCTTAGGTAGTAAATCACGAACATGCCCAATACTAGCCATGACTTTATAGTCAGGGCCAAGATATTTTTCGATGGTCTTGGCTTTCGCCGGGGATTCTACAATAACAATATTACTCATTATTTTTTTATAAGCTGTATTTTTGAGATAAATGGAACTTTTTTTTTAATTTGTCAACAAAAAATTATTAAAAAGTGATTTTATGTTCTGTTTTATTCTTAATTCTTTCAAAATTATCTTTGTGTCTATAAGCAATTAAAAGATTCATTAGAACAAAAAAAAGAAATGAAGATGGAATGAAAAAATAGGAATAAATAGTTGCTATCGTTAACGAAATTACTGATCCTAAAGCAACATACCTTGTAAAAAAAACAATCATTAACCAAGAAAAAGTTGTTATAAAAAATATATTTTCAGATAATTTCCAATAACCAACCGAGGATATAAAAAGAATTACCCCTAGCATTGTAGCAACGCCCTTGCCACCCTTAAATTTTAACCATGGAGAAAATATATGTCCTAAAACAACTGAAGCACCAAGTATAGATATTGTCCATCTCCCACCAGAACCATAGAGCAATTCAAGGGCTAAAAAACCTTTACCAATATCAATTAAGAGAGTGAGCAAACCTAGTAGTTTACCACTATGTCTCAATACATTAGTTGCGCCTATATTTCCAGAGCCAACTTTTCTTATATCGCCATGTCCAAAATATTTATTTAGAAGATAGCCAGTTGGAATAGAGCCAATTAAAAAGGCTAATATAATTTCAAGCAGCATAAGATACTTCGCCACTACAAATTGTTTTTACAACTTTTCCTTGCGAAGGTTTTTTGTCAAACGGTGAATTTTTAGATTTACTTTTAAATTTTTTTACATCAACCACAAAAGGCTTGTTCGGATCAAAGATTAAAAGATCAGCTTTTGATCCTTTTGATAAAGTTCCGTGATTTAGATTTAAAATATCCGCAGGATTTTTTGTAAGTTTCTTAATTACTTCAACTAAGCTTAATGATTTATTATGATAAAGTTCTAAACTTAAAGGAAGTAATGTTTCTAAACCTATAATACCTTTTTCTGCATGGTTAAATGGTAATCTTTTATTATCTTCATCTTGTGGCATGTGATCGCTTTGAATTGCGTCTATTGTTCCATCTTTCAAGCCATTAACAATCGAGATTCTATCTTTTTCAGATCTTAGTGGAGGAGATACTTTCGCAAAGGTTCTATAATCCTCTACTGCCATTTCGTTTAATGTGAAATATTGTGGAGAAGTATCGCAAGTAACCTTTAAACCTTTTTGTTTTGCATTTTTTATTGCTTCAACAGATTCTGTTGTTGAAATACAAGACACATGATATTTTGCCCCTGTTGCTTCAACTAATCTTAAATCTCTTTCTATAATAACTACTTCAGCAATAGAAGGTATTCCCGAAAGGCCAAGTCTTGTTGAAATTTCACCTTCGTTCATAACACCATCGTTTGCGAGATTTTTATCTTCAGGAAATTGAATTACTAGTGAATTAAATGCTTTTGAATATTCCAAAGCTCTTTTTAAAACAGCAGAATTTTCAATTGATTTTGTTGCATCAGTAAATCCTTTAACACCTGCTTTTGATAGCAAACCCATTTCACATAAATTTTCTCCGTCAAAATTTTTTGTAATTGAACCATAAGTGTAAAGATTTAATTTTGAAACTTCTCTAGCTTTTCTTTGTATATATTCCGCAACTGATACGTTGTCTACAACTGGATCGGTATTCGGCAGGCAAACAACTGTGGTTATACCGCCCGCAAATGCTGCATTATGTTCAGATGTTGGTTCACCAAACGAAACTCTCATATCTAGTAACCCAGGACACACAGATAGGCCCTTACAATCATGTATATTTGTATAGCTTTTTGGCTTCTCTTTTTTATAAATATTTGGTCCAACATCTACAATTTTATCTTTTTCAATAACTATATCCCCAACAAACTCTTTGTTTTTTTCTGGATCAATAATTCTACCGTTTATATAAGCTTCTTTCATTTATCTATTCCTAACGTTAACATTTCTAGACAAGCCATTCTTATAGCAACACCCATTTCTACTTGCTGATGAATTAAACTTCTATCTAAATTGTCTGCTAATGAACTATCAATTTCTATTCCTCTATTCATAGGTCCAGGGTGCATAATTAAAGCATCTTTTTTTGCTTTTTTTAATTTTTCATGATCAAGTCCATAAAATTTAAAATATTCTTTTGTTGAAGGAACATACAATCCTTTCATTCTTTCCATCTGAAGTCTTAGCATCATAACAATATCACAATCAACTAATCCCTTTTTCATATCCGTAAAAACTTCAATTCCTAAATTTTCAATATTTTTAGGAATTAATGTAGGAGGGGCTATGATTCTAAGTCTTGCTCCTAATTTAGATAAAAGTAGAATATTTGATCTTGCAACTCTGCTATGAAGCACATCACCACATATAGCGATATTTAAGTTTTTTATTTTTTTTTTATTTCTTTTTATAGTTAAGGCATCAAGCAATGCTTGTGTTGGGTGTTCATGTGTTCCATCACCAGCATTTATAACGGCACAATTAACTTTTTTAGATAATAGTTTTACTGCTCCACTATCAGGATGTCTAACTATTAACACATCTGCATGCATTGCATTTAATGTCATTGCTGTATCTATCAAAGTTTCTCCTTTTTTAATTGCACTTGATGAAGCATTTATTCCAATGCTATTGGCTCCTAGTCGCTTTGCTGCCAACTCAAATGAAGTTTTTGTTCTAGTTGAAGTTTCAAAAAACAATGTGATTACAGTAGATCTTTTTAAAGTTTTTTCGATTTTACCCTTTTGTTTGTTAGCATCCGCATAAAAATTTGCCTTATTAAGTAATACGTCTATTTCAGGAATAGATAAATCTTCAACACTAAGTAAATGAGGTTTTAATAAAGCGCGTTTACTATCTTTTAAAAGCTTCATTAAACGTCTAATATGGACATAATTTTACAAATGTTCAAGTAAGTTTTTTTTTTTTTTAATATTTTAAAAAATCAAGAAAAGACTGTAAAAAGTAACTTGCTGCAAGCTTATCTATCACTTTCTTCCTTTTCTTTCTTGTTACATCTTTATCAATAAGAATCTTTTCCTGAGCCAAAGTAGACATCCTTTCGTCCCAATAAATAATATTTATATCAATAAACTCTAATAATTTTTTAGTAAAATTTTTAACAACAAAACATTTTTCACCTTCGGAACCATCCATATTATATGGCATTCCTATTATCACTGCTTGAACATTATTTTTTTTTATAAATTCTTTTATATAGATAAAATCTTTATCAGTTTTATTTCTTATATAAACTTCACTAGGAAGTGCTATCGAGCAATTCCCATCAGAAATAGCTATACCAACTTTATTTTCTCCATAATCAAGGGATAATATTGGTCTATTTAACTCTTTTTTTATTTTAAAATCTTCTTTATTTATTATTGTCATTTGAAATATAAAATAACTAATATAATTATATTTTATGGATATAGATAAAAAATTAGTAAAAAAAATAGCCAACTTGTCAAAAATTAATATTGAGGAAAAAAATGTTGATAAGTTTGCAAAAGAACTCTCTAATATAATTTCTTGGGTAGAGAAATTAAATGAAGTAGATACTAAAAATATATCTCCAACTACAAATCCTAGCGATATAAAAATTCCATTTCGTAAAGATGAAATTAAAGATGGAAAAATAAAAGATAAAATTTTAAAAAATGCCCCTGAGCATAAAGGCGGGTATTTTATAGTTCCTAAAGTTATAGAGTAATTAATGATTGATTTAAAAAAAATAAATTTAGAAAAAGCTATAGAACTTATTAAGCAAAAAAAAATAAGTTCAAAGGAATTAGTTTCTTTTTATTTAAAAGAAGCTGAAGCAAAAAAAGAATTAAACGCGTATATTTATTTAAATTCTGATAACGCAATAAAATTGGCAGAAGAAAGTGATAAAAGAATTGCTAACAATAACGCAAGACCTTTAGAAGGAATTCCTATTGCAATTAAAGATTTATTTTGTACCAAAGATGTTTTAACTACAGCTGCTTCTAAAATATTAAGTAATTTTAAACCAGCTTACGAATCAACTGTTACACAAAATTTATGGGATGCAGGAGCGATACTTTTAGGTAAAACAAATTTGGATGAATTTGCAATGGGGTCTTCAAATGAAACTAGTTTTTACGGAGCAGCATTAAATCCATGGTCAAAAAATAAAAAAGAATACGTACCAGGTGGCTCTTCAGGTGGCTCAGCTTCAGCAGTCGCTGGTGGCATTGCGATTGCTGCAACAGGAACTGATACCGGTGGTTCAATTAGACAACCTGCATCATATTGCGGTATTATTGGATTAAAACCAACTTACGGAAGATGTTCTAGATGGGGAATAGTTTCTTTTGCATCTTCATTAGATCAAGCTGGTCCAATGACCAAAACAGTAAATGATGCTGCTATAATGCTAGATGTTATGGCGGGCCATGATAAAAAAGATTCAACTTCTGCAAATTTAGAAAAAACAAATTTTTACAATAATTTAAAAATAAATAAAAAATTAAAAATTGGAATACCAAAACAATATAAAAATGATCAACTAGATAAAGAAATTTTAAATTTTTGGGAACTTGGAAAAGAATTTTTTAAAAAAAATAATTGTGAAATAGTAGAAATTGATTTGCCACATACAGAGTATGCTTTGGCAACTTATTACATAATATCATCAGCTGAAGCATCTAGTAATTTAGCCAGGTATGATGGAATAAGATATGGTTTTAGAAAAGATTCTGAAGAAATAATAAATTTGTATGAAAATACAAGATCAGTTGGTTTTGGAGAAGAGGTAAAAAGAAGAATTATGATTGGAACTTACGTGCTTTCTGCTGGATATTATGATGCATATTATTTAAAAGCACAAAAAGTAAGATCAAAAATTATAAATGATTTTAACCAGGCCTTTGAAAAAGTTGATGTAATTTTTACTCCAACTGCTCCTACTGACGCTTTTGAAAAAGGAACAAAAATTGATGACCCAATTAAAATGTATTTAAACGATGTTTTTACAGTTCCTATAAGTTTAGCTGGCTTACCAGCAATTTCAGTTCCTATTGGTTTATCTAAGAATGATTTACCATTAGGTTTTCAAATTATAGGAAAAAGATTTGATGAGGATAGTGTTCTTTCAGCTGCAAAAATTATTGAAACAAATGCAAATTTTAAAAAGGAAAGTGATTAATTAATAATGACAAATTTAAAAGATTGGGAAACAGTAATAGGTTTAGAAGTTCATGCTCAAATTATTTCAAAATCAAAACTTTTTTCTAGTGCATCAACTAATTTTGGATCTGAACCTAACACACAAGTTTCATTAGTTGACGCAGCAATGCCAGGAATGTTACCAGTTATTAATAAAGATTGTATTGAACAAGCAATTAAAACTGGCGTTGGATTAAATGCTAAAATAAATAAATTCTCTGTTTTTGATAGAAAAAATTATTTTTACCCAGATTTACCACAAGGATATCAAATTTCACAATTTAGCCAGCCAATTGTAGGGGAAGGATATATTGAAATTGATTTAAAAGATGGGAGTTCGAAAAAAATTGGTATAACTAGATTACATCTTGAACAAGATGCGGGAAAAAGTGTTCACGATATTGAACCAAGCAAAAGTTATATTGATTTGAATAGATCAGGAATTGCTTTAATGGAAATAGTTTCAGAACCAGATATTAGATCTTCAGAAGAAGCTCAAGAGTATGTAAAAAAACTTAGGTCAATATTAAGATATATTGGAACATGTGATGGAAACATGGAAGAAGGGTCTCTTAGATGCGATGTAAATATTTCAATTAGAAAGAAAAAATTTCAATCAAGATCACTTCTTGGTGAAAATATTTTAAGTGAACTTGGAACTAGATGTGAAATTAAAAATGTTAATTCTATAAAATCTATAGGGCAAGCCATAGATTATGAGTTTAGAAGACAGTTTGATGTTATTAATTCTGGAAACGAAATTATTCAAGAAACAAGACTGTTTGATGAAAAAAAAGGAGAGACAAGGCCAATGAGATCAAAAGAAGAAGCTCACGATTACAGATATTTCCCAGATCCAGATTTACCACCATTAGAAATTGATGAAGAATGGATAGATAAGATAAAAAAAAATTTACCAGAACTACCAGATATAAAAAAAGAAAATTTAATAAATCAATATAAAATTTCTTCCTATGATGCGGCAATACTTGTTTCTGATAAAAGTAATGTTGAATTTTTTGATAAAATTATTACCGGAAATAAAAAACGCAATGCTAAAAATGTAGTTAATTGGATTATTGGAGAATTATTTGCGTTGTTAAACAAAAATAATTTAGATATTAAAGATTCTCCTATTAAAGCTGAAGAATTAGGAGAGCTAATAGATTATATTGAAGATCAAACTATATCTGGAAAAATTGCAAAAAATGTTTTTGACGAAATGTTTAAGACAAAAAAAAGACCAAAGGATATTATTGAAAAAAAAGGATTAAAACAAATAACTGATACTGGTGAGATCGAATCTTTGATAGATAAAGTTTTAAATAATAATAAGGATAAGGTAGATGAATATAAATCAGGAAAAGAAAAGCTATTTGGTTTTTTTGTTGGACAAGTTATGCAGGAAACAAAAGGGACAGCAAATCCTGGAATAGTAAATGAAATTCTAAAAAAAAAACTTGCAAATTAAAGTAATAATATCTTAATTAGAATATACAAATAAGGTGAGGTGGCAGAGAGGCTGAATGCGGCGGGTTGCTAACTCGTTATACAACCTTGTGTTGTATCGAGGGTTCGAATCCCTCTCTCACCGCCATTAAAAATGAATGCTGAATTAACACAATTTGATTATGTCCACTTAGTATACTTGGTTGCTCTTCTATTACTTTTACTTTTTTTTAGAGGTTTTAAGTAGAAAAAAGTAATATGAAGAATGGAGTTTTGCTTTGTTGTCACGGTTCTAGAAGTAATGTTGGTATAAATGATACAAAAAAGTTATTAAAAACCTTAAAAAAAAATAATAAAAGTTTATTAACTAAAATTGGTTATTTAGAAATAACCAAACCTTCAATAAAAGACCAACTAGAGTTTTTCTTTAAAAAGAATATTAATAGCTTAATTATTGTTCCTGTAATGATTTTTTCTGGAAATCATACTACTAAAGATATTCCTAAAATCTTAAGAGTTATAAAAAAAAAATATAAAAAATCTCCACAAGTATTTATTACTAAACCTTTAATTTTTGCAAATGATTTTTTTAACACTGTTCAAAGGAATTTAAAAAAGAAAATTAAAAAAAATGTAGGATTGATTACCGTTTCTAGTAACACAATAAATCCTAAAGCAAAAAATCAAATTAGGCTATTAACAAAGAAACTAAGTAAAAAAAATAGTTTTATGTTTCATAAAAGTATTTTAATTAATCTTAATAAGGAAAAATTAAAAAGAGAGCTAATCAATGTTTGTAATAAAAATAACAAGCTTCTTGTTTTGCCTTTTTTTTTATTTAGAGGAAAACTTTTAGATAATTTAATAAAAACAATAAAGGATTTAAATAAAAAAGATAAAAGTAAATTTATTTTATGTAATCATATAAGTAATTATAAAGACATACATAATTTAATAAAAAATGTCTCAAACAATAAACTACATTAAAATAATGTAAAATTAGTAATTTCACAAAAAAATAAGTTGATTTATTCAAACATACTGCTAAGTTGCAATATATGCAACTTTTTGACTTTAAATTCAACAAAGGCACTGTTTGGTTAGTTGGCGCTGGACCAGGAGACCCAGGTTTACTAACACTTTTAGCTTATGAATCTATTAAAAAAGCTGATGTAATTTTTTATGATGCTTTGTTAAATGATGCAATATTATCTTTAGCCAAGCCTAGTACTGAACTAGTTTTTGTAGGTAAAAGAGGTAAAAAAAAATCAATAAATCAATTGGAAATAAATAAATTATTAATAAATGAAGCAAAAAAAAATAAAAGAGTTTTAAGATTAAAAGGCGGAGACCCCTTTATTTTTGGTAGAGGAGGAGAAGAAGCATTATCGTTAAAATTAAGTAAAATTCCCTATAAAATTGTTCCTGGCGCAACCGCAGGAATAGCAGGGCTTGCTTATGCTGGCATTCCAGCAACCCATAGAGATTTTAATACATCAATTACTTTTATTTCAGCATATGGAGCTGGAGGAGAAAAACCAGAAACTGTAGATTGGAATAGTTTTTCCAAAACCTCTCAATTAATAGTTATCTATATGGGATTAGAGCGTATAAATTGGGTATGCTCTGAACTTATAAAAAGAGGTCGAGATATAAATGAAAATATTGCAATTATCTCAAACGCAACAAAACAAAATCAAAAAATTTTAATTAGCACTTTAAAAAAGTGTTCTAAAGATTTAGATAAAAATGAAATTGATAGCCCAGCTTTATTAGTTATTGGAAAAAATGTTTTATTAAGCCCAATATTAAATTGGTACAGATCTGATAAAAGCATTAATTTTTTAAAAGAAAGTGAAAAAAAATATGAGCAGCACAATTTTATCTAAAGTTGAGCAAGTAAAAAATGATAGTGATTATTTAGCTGGTAAAATAGCTTCACAATTGCAAAATTCAAAATCTTTTTTTGAAGAAAATGAGATTCAATTACTTAAATTTCATGGAACATACCAACAATTTGATAGAGATACAGCTACTGAATTAAAACAAAAGGGTCTTGAAAAAGAATTTAGCTTTATGATTAGAACTAGAATCCCTGGAGGAATACTAGATTATAATCAGTACATCGAACTAGATAGTTTAGCAAATCAATTTTCTAATAGTTCTTTAAGAATTACAACTAGACAAACTTTTCAATTTCATGGAGTTTTAAAAAAAAATTTAAAAAAAACTATTAGCAATATTTCAAAAATGCTTATAACAACCTATGGAGCATGTGGGGATGTGGTAAGAAACGTAACGACAATTGCAGCTCCTATTAAAGATATAATTCACGAGAAGTTAAGAAAAGATGCAGAAAAGATTTCATCAAATTTTGTTCCTAAAAGTACTAGCTATGGGCAAATATGGATTAATGGAGAAAAATATGAATATAAAAAAAAAGAACCATTATATGGAAAATGTTATTTACCTAGAAAATTTAAAATAGGCATAACTATACCTGAGGATAACTCCGTTGATGTTTTAACAAATGATATTGCTATTTTTCTAATACATAAAAATAGTAAAGTTCTGGGATATAACATAGCTATAGGCGGTGGACTTGGAATGACACATAACAAACCAGAAACATTTCCTTATTTAGCAAAGCCTGTTTTATTTTGCAAACCTGATTATTTAGAAAATATTCTTGAAGAAATAATAAAAATACAAAGAGATTTTGGTGATAGAACAAATAGAAAGCATGCTCGTTTAAAGTATTTAGTTGAAGAAAAAGGAACTGATTGGTTTAAAAAAAAAATCGAAAAAGAATTAAAAACTAACTTTGATATACCAAAAAAAATTAATAATTTAAAAGTTATAGATCATCTTGGTTGGCATGAACAAGGAGACGGGAAATGGTATATAGGCATATTTATACCATCAGGAAGAATAAAAGATGATAAAAACATAAAAATTAAATCAGGCTTAAGGGATATTATTAAGACTTTCAAACCATCAGTAATATTATCTACCGATCAAAATATTTTCCTTGGAGATATTCAAGAAAAAAATAAAGATTTAATAAATAAAATTTTAAAAAAAAATTTAATTGTTAATGAAATAACAAAAATTAACCGTTGGTTTTTAGCATGCCCAGCACTTCCAACATGTGGACTTGCATTAGCTGAAGCAGAAAGAGTTAGAGACAGCTTGGTAAATAAAATTGATAAAATTTTATTAAAGCATAATTTATCAGATGAAAAAATTAGTATAAGAATAACTGGTTGTCCAAATGGATGTGCGAGACCTTACGCAGGTGATATTGGTATAATAGGAAGAACCCCAAATCATTACGCTCTATATACAGGAGGAGATTTTGAAGGATCAAGGTTAAACAGAAAAATTGTTGATAAAGTTTCATATGAAAATTTAGTATTAGCACTAGAACAATTATTTATTTTTTTTAAAAAAAATAAAATAAATAAAGAAGGCTTTGGAGATTTTTGTAACAGAGTTGGGACTGATATTCAATTTGAAAAAATAAAGGAGATTCTAAATGACAAAGTACAATAACTATGATTTTCAGATATTATCTGAAAAATTCTCCAAATTTGAAGCATTTGATTTATTGAAAGTAATGATAAAAAAAGTATTTTATAAAAAAATAGTTTTAACTTCATCTTTTGGCGCTGAAAGCATAGTAATTTTACATTTAGTTTCTAAAATTGATAAAAATATTCCAATTATTTTTTTAGACACAGGTAAACTTTTTCCAGAAACTATAAATTATTTAAAAAAAGTAAAAAAATTTTTAAATTTATCAAATATTAAAATTCAACGGCCTGATAAAAAGGATCTAGAATTAAATGATTCAAAAGGTATTTTGCATAAATCAAATCCCAATCTTTGTTGCAGAATAAGAAAAGTAATTCCATTAGACAAGGCAATTGCTCCTTATGATGGTTGGATTAATGGTAGAAAACGTTTCCATGGATTAGAAAGATCAAATATTAAAAAAATTGAAAAATTTAATTCAGTTATAAAAATAAACCCATTAGCAGACTGGACTTTTAAAAAAATTAAAAATTATATTAATAAACATAATTTACCCGAACATCCACTTGTGAAAAATGGATATAAATCCATAGGATGTGTTCCATGCACTAGTAAAATTGCAGATGATAATAAAGTTAGATCTGGAAGATGGAAAAATTTAAATAAAAATGAATGTGGAATTCATACTTATAATCCTTCAATATAAATTTTATGACATACTCTGTATCAAGAAAAAGATCTTTAATTAAATCATTCACATGGAGATTAATTGCAAGTTTAGACACATTTTTAATAGCATGGTTTGTTACTGGTAAACTTTCCTGGGCAGGTTCAATAGCAAGCCTTGAAATTTTAACCAAAACATTTCTATACTATTTTCATGAGCGGGGTTGGAATTATGTTTTTTGGGGCAAATATGTTAATGGATCTAGAAAGTTGAATTTTTTTAAAAAAATGATATTTAACAATAAAAAAAAAAATTAAAATGATAATCTTAGAAAACGAAAAAAGTTTTATAAATAAGAAAATTACAAAAAAATCTTTATTTAAGAATAAAATTATTTCATTTCCTAAAAAAATATTAGTCATGGGTCTTCCTGGTTCTGGAAAAACTTTTTTGTCCAAGGAATTAAATAAAATTATTCCAATAATTCATCTTAATGCAGACGAAATAAGAAAACACTTTAACGACTGGGATTTTTCAAAAGAAGGAAGATTAAGGCAGGCCGATAGAATGAAAAGATTTTCTGATTATATTTATTTAGAAAAAATAAGCCCACTTGCTGATTTTGTTTGTCCTCTAGATGAAACAAGGAAAATCTTAAATCCTGATATAATAATTTGGATGGATACAGAAAAAAAAGGACGATATGAAGATACTAATAAGATTTTTCAAAAACCTAAAAAATTTCATTTTAGAATTACTTCAAAAAATGCTAAATATTGGGCTTCTTTTATAAAAGAAAGGATAATAAATAATGACTATTAATTGGAAAAAACCAACCGCACAAATGTTAGGAAGATTTCAGCCTTTTCATGATGGACACAAAACTCTGTTTAGAGAAATTTTAAAAAGAACAGGACAAGTTGTAATAATGATAAGAGACACAAGTGGAACAGATGATTCAAACCCTTTTGATTTCAATACTGTGAAAAAAAATATTGATTATAGTTTAAAAGAGTATGAAGGAAAATTCGAAGTTATTAAAGTGCCAAATATTACAAATATTTGTTACGGTAGAGGCGTTGGATATAAAATAGAGCAAATTTCATTGTCTAAAGAAATAGAAGACATATCTGCAACGAAAATTAGAAAGAAAATGAAACTTTAATTTATTTTATAGCTGAATTAACTTCTTCGATTGTTTCTTTTTTTTTAACTTTAGTCGTTTTTTTTGTATTAATTTTTTTATCCTCTTCCTTTTTTAAATTATTTTTTTTTGTATTTTTTTTCTCTCTTTTTTCTTGAGCATCTTCTTCAATTGCTATTTTTGGAACATCATCATAAATAACAGAATGTTTTTTTTTCTTATTATTTAATTCCATAGTTTTAAAAATAAAATAAGGTGGGGCAATATTATTATCCTTAACCAAAATAATTTTTATTTTTAGTTTTTTTTCTAGATCTAATAAGAAATCTTTATTATTTTCATTCATATAATCATAAAGAGTCTCATATAAATGAACACTTAACTCTTTAACTTTTTTTTCAAGTTTAGTATATTTTAATTTTCTTAAAATTTTTGCAACTGAAGAAGAAGTTGATCTTATAGTACATCTTATTCCTGAAATTATCCCATCTTCCATCGTGGATTCTTCTAGACTTGGCCCTATTCTTTGTCTCGATAATTCTAGTAAACCAAATTTACTTATTCTTGATATATGACATTTTGCTCTATCATATCTAAGCATATCCTTTAATCTTCTTTCAATAATAATTTTATTTCTTACATATTCCATATCTATAAAATCTACAACAACTAATCCTGCTATATTCCTTATTCTTATTTGTTTGCACACTTCATCAACTGCTTCAATATTTGTTTTTAAAGCAGTTTCCTCAACATTTCTTTCTTTTGTCGATTGCCCGGAATTTATATCAATTGCAGTTAATGCTTCAGTTGGATTTATTATTATATACCCACCTGATTTTAATTTAACTTTTTTATCATAAATTGAATTAATTTTATTTTCTAAATCAAAATATTCCATAATTGGCAACTTAGTATTTTTATAGATTTTTATTTTTTTTTCCTGATCTGGTAATAATGTTTTCATGTATTTTTTTGCTTTTTCATAAGTATTCTCTCCCTCTACAACAATTTCTTTATATTCTTCTATAAAACTATCTCTTATAAACTTATTAACAATATTAGAGTCCTCATTAATTATTGTTGGAGCTAAAGAATTAATAGTTTTTTCTTTTATTGACTTCCATATACCTAAGACATAATCAAAGTCTTTTTTTAAATTATTTTCGTCGCAATCTCTACTAGCTGTCCTAATTATTAAACCCATTTCTTTTGTTAGTTTACATTTGCCAGCTATTTGTGTTAACTTTTTCCTTTCTTTAAAATCACTTATTTTCTTTGAAATTTTTATTCCCAGAGATTTGTTTGGCATTAAAACACAATATTTTCCAGCAATACTTATGAATGTTGTTAAAGCAGCACCTTTATTACCTCTTTCATCTTTAACAACCTGTATTAGCATTATTTGATTTTTTTTTATGACTTCTTGAATTTTATATTTCTTAAAATCCTTATTTTTTGGAAATTTACTTTTTTTATTTTCAGCAGTGTCTCTATAATAATCTTTTACAACAAAATCTTCATTGTCATTTTTAGTTTTTTTATCTGCTTTTGGTATTTTGTAATAATCATTACTTATTTCACTAAAGGGAAGAAAACCTTGTTTGTTCCCACCATAATTAACAAACGCAGCCTGAAGAGATGGTTCTACTCTGCTAACTTTAGCTAGATATACGTTGCCTTTTAATTGTTTTTTGTTTGAAGATGTATCGACTTCAAAATGTTCAACTTCTGTTCCGTTAATAAATGCAACTCTTGTTTCTTCGGCAAACGAAGAATCAACAATAATTCTTTTTTCCATTGTAATAAAATCCTATTAAAATAATTCTGTAATACTAAAAAATTCATAAAATTAGCTAAAAATAGATCTGTTTTTTTTTTGATTAATAACATGTTAGATACAAAATAAGAAATTTTCATGAATAATTTATGTTTAAATTCGTTTTTTAAAATTAACACTATATATAATGTGATATAATAATATTTTAACAAAAATTAAAGAAAAAAAAATTAATTAATTACTTAAATATTAAAATAAATGATTAAATCCGCTAAGAAACTAATAACAATATTCACTTCAGCGTTTATTTCACTATTTGCTCTATTTATTCTTTTATTATTCTTAATTTGGCATTTTGTTCTAGATTTACCTGATCATGAACAATTAATTAATTATGAGCCTCCAATGGTCACAAGAGTTTACGCTTCAAATGGAAGATTAATATCAGAATATGCAGCAGAACAAAGGTCTTTTGTTCCCTTAAAATCTGTACCTAAAATAGTAATAGATTCTTTTTTATCAGCAGAAGATAAAAATTTTTACAATCATATAGGAATTGATTTTACGAGTATTTTAAGAGCTGCAAAAAGAAATATTAATAATCTTGGTAGCAGACCAGAAGGAGCATCAACAATCACTCAGCAAGTTGCAAAGAATTTTTTTTTATCTCGCGAAGTATCATATAAAAGAAAAATTAAAGAAATATTACTAGCACTTAGAATAGAACAAATTTTAGAAAAAGATAGAATTCTGGAGCTTTATTTAAATCAAATTTATCTTGGTTTTAGATCTTACGGTATAGCAGCTGCTAGTTTAAATTATTTTAATAAGTCTCTTAATGAATTAACTATTGCTGAAGCAGCTTTTTTAGCAGCTTTACCTAAAGCTCCAAACAATTATCATCCGATAAGAAAAAAGAAATCTGCGATTGCTAGAAGAAATTGGGTAATAAAAAGACTTTTACAAGAAAGAATTATTTCTGAAGAACAAGCATTAAAAGCGAGAAATTCTGATTTACTAATAATTAAAAGAAATGAATTAAAACCAGTGGAGGCTCAATATTTTTTAGAAGATGTTAGGAAACAATTAATTAACAAATATGGAGAAAATAAATTGTATAAAGGTGGTCTGACTGTAAGAACATCTTTGAACCCAGTTCTACAAAAAATAGCTGATAATACTCTAAAGAAAGGTTTGTTAAATTATGATATTAGACATGGTTGGCGAGGTCCTTTAGCTAACGTAAATATTAACGATACAAATTTAAATAGCGACATAGCAAATATAGCTATACCTGAAGCATTTCCAAATTGGAAAGTCGGAGTGGTTATGCACATTGATGATCTTGGAGCTAATATTTTTTTAAATAATGATGATTATGGCAGAATTAATTTAAAAGATCTGAAATGGGCAAGAAAATGGAGAAGAAATCAGTATTTAGGACCTCCTGTTAAACATCCTCGAGACGTTTTAGATATTGGCGATATAATTTATATTGAAGACAAAAGTGAAAAAGAAGATTCTATAGAATATGGAGAATTATCTTTATATAGTTTGAGACAGTTCCCAGATGTAAATGGTGCATTAATTGCATTAGACCCACATACTGGAAGAATATTTGCGATCTCCGGTGGCATTAGCTTTAATAAAAGTGAATTTAATAGAGCATCGCAGGCCTTTAGACAACCTGGTTCAGCATTTAAGCCATTTGTGTATTTAACTGCTCTTGAAAAAGGTTTTGCCCCTAATTCAAAAATTTTAGACGCACCTTTTGTAATTGATCAAGGCGCTGATTTAGGAAAATGGAGCCCAGAAAATTATACAAATAAATTTTATGGCTTAAGCACAATGAGGTTGGGCTTAGAAAAATCAAGAAATTTAATGACAATACGATTAGCACAAATGATAGGGATTGAATCAATTGTTGGAAAAGCAAAAAAGCTTAACATAAGCGATGACCTTGATCCTTTGTTGTCAATAGCATTAGGAGCTGGAGAAACAACACTTGAAAGATTAACTATTGCATACGCAATGTTAGTAAATGGAGGAAAAAAAATATCACCTTCTTTAATAGACAGAGTTCAAAATAGAAATGGCGAAACAATAGAAAAGCAAGATGATAGAATTTGTACAAATTGTAAGATGGATGATATTAACGATTCCTTAGAGCCAAAAATCATAGATAGTAGAGAACAAATAATAAATCCAGTAAACGCTTATCAAATTGTTTCAATGTTAGAAGGGGCTGTTTTAAGAGGTACTGGAAAAAAAGTTTCTGTTATAAAAAAACCTCTAGCGGGAAAAACTGGAACAACAAATGACAGTAATGACGCGTGGTTTATCGGTTTTTCTCCTGATTTAGTAGTTGGAGTGTATGTTGGTTTTGACACACCAAAATCATTAGGGCCAAGAGAAACAGGGGCAAGTGTGGCATCTCCAATTTTTAGAGATTTTATGTATTTAGCTCTAGAAAATGAGAAAGGGACACCTTTTAGAATTCCATCTAAAGCTCAATTAGTTAAGGTAAATTTAAAAACTGGAAACCTAGCAAAAAAAAAAGATAAAAATATTATACTTGAGGCCTTTACTACAAATTCAGAAATAAAAAGTTATATAAATGAAAAATCATCTGATAGATTAATAAACAGTATTGAAGGTCTTGGAGGATTATATTAATGAAAAAGGATATCATATATAGTTTATCTAAAATTGGTGCATCGCTTAAAACTCTTAGGGGGGGTCTTTGATCCAGAATATATTTCAAATAAAGTTAAGTCTCTAGAAAATATGATTCAAAAAGAAAATTTTTGGATTGATAAAGAAAAGGCAGAAGCAGTTATCAAGGAAAAAAATATTTTGGAAAATAGATTAAATTCTTATTTGAGTTTAGAAAAAGAATATAACGAATTAAATGATTTAATTAAAATTACCAATGATGACGATGGAGAATTAATTTTAGAAATAAGTAAAAATACAAACAAGCTAATTGAAAAAGTTAGAAAAAAAGAATTTGAAAACTTTTTATCTGGAGAAGCTGATTCAAACAGTTGTTTTTTAGAAGTACATTCAGGAGCTGGAGGTGTTGAAGCTCAAGATTGGGCTGAGATGATTGTAAGAATGTATACAAGATGGTGTGAAAAAAAAAGATTTAGTTTTGATATATTAGAAGAAAATTCTGGAGAAGAAGCAGGAATAAAATCTTTAACAATGAAGATTGATGGAGATTATGCTTATGGATGGCTAAAAAAAGAGTCTGGAATTCATCGCTTAGTTAGGATATCTCCATTTGACTCAAACTCTAGAAGACATACAAGTTTTGCATCAGTTTGGGTTTATCCAGTAATAGATAAAAAGATTGAAGTAAATATAAATGACAAAGATTTAAGAATTGATACTTACAGAGCTTCAGGAGCAGGCGGCCAACATGTTAACAAAACAGATAGTGCAGTAAGAATAACACACATACCAACAAAAATTGTTGTTCAATGTCAAAATAATAGATCTCAACATAAAAATAAATCAACCGCTTTGACAATGTTAAAGGCTAGAATTTATGAAATGGAATTACAAAAAAAGGAATCTGAAGAACAATCAAAAAATCAAAGTAAATCAGAAATAGGATGGGGGAGACAAATAAGATCTTATGTAATGCATCCATATAAAATGGTAAAGGACCTTAGAAATAATAAAGAAATATCAAATTGTAATTCAGTTTTAGACGGCAATATAGATGCTTTTTTAGAAGCTGCTTTATTTAAAAAAAATTAAAAAAAAATGAGAGAAGTTCTTAAAACATTTATTTCGTTAATAATTCTTTTAGTACTATCAACATTAGCTTACTTAGCATGGACTATAAATAAGGGAGAATTTTCAAGTCAGTATTTAGAAAAATTTATTAACGATAAATTCAAAACTGAAAATTTTTATACTTCTATAAAAGAGCCAATAATAAAATTTGATAAAAAAGAAAAAAGAATAATTGTAGACGGCAAAAATTTTAAAATATTTTCAATTGATAATAAAAAATTATCAGAATTTGAAAATTTAAAGATTCACATAAACTTTATGCCGCTAATTACAAAAAGAAAGCTAGAAACAAACAAAATAGAATTTTTAAATGGACAAATTGATATGCCTGATGTTTTTAAAAACCCTCTAAAAATTAGCTTAATTGAATTGAAGGGTGATTTAAACCCAAATCAAAAAGAAATCATTATTGATAATTTTAAAACAATTATTAATGAAGATTTTTATGAAGGATCTGCGAAATTAGATTTATCTCAAAGCCAAGCTGAAGGAGTATTAAATAAACTTTATAGAAATAAAATTTTTTACAACTTAGATCTAAGTGCAAAAAATATGAAATTTATTGTTAATAAAAATAATTTTAATGTAACTGGAGATGCAACCCTTGGAGGTGTTGATGTTTATCTAGAAGGACAAAAGAATTACAAAGATAAATCTGTATTTGTTAGTAAATATAATTTATCAGGAAAAATTGATGAAAAAGATATATATAAAGCTTTTAATATTAAACCTGAACCATATTTCTCTGGAATTATAGATCTAGATGCTACATATTTAATTTTAGATAACAACACTCAAACTATTAGTACATCAAATAATTTTAAAAATGCCGAATTAAATATTCCAGCCTTATCTTTAATAAAGGACAAAGATATTGATGCAACTGCTGATATTGATTTTAACTTTTTAAGTGGAAGATTAAATGAGATAAAAATTATAAATTATAAAGAAGGTAAAAATGAGATGGATGGTTTAATTAAGTTTTCTAAAGAATTTAAACCTTATAAAAGTCTAAAGTTGAATCTTAAGAATGATGATAAAAAAATAAGTCTAAACATCGTAAAAAATAAAGATGTAAATATTTTAGATATAAACGGAGATTACTTTGATTTTTCTAAAACCTTAAATGAAACTATTAATAAAAAAAATGATGACAAAGGTTTTTTAATGTCTTTGCAGCCTTTAAAAGGAACTATAAAAGCAAAAGAAATTTTTATTTCAGATGATAGAAATATTTACGATGTTTTAGCAAAATTTGATTATAAAAAGAATAAATTCAACAATGTTGATTTAAAAGCAAAATTTAAGAATGAAAAAAAATTTAGTTTTAAGCTATCAAAAAATAAAGATTTAAATATTTTAGATATAAACGGAGATTACTTTGATTTTTCTAAAATTTTAAAAGAGACATTTGTGGAAGATAAAAAGGAAGATAATTTTTTAAATAAATTACAACCAATAAATATAAATCTT
>PTKO01000015.1 GCA_002937775.1 Alphaproteobacteria bacterium MarineAlpha6_Bin4
TAATAATATAAATTAGATATATTGATCATAGATTAAAAATAATCATTTTATTCAATAATTTATATATCCTTTTTAAAGTTTTGGTTAAACTTAATAATTTTATTTACAAATAATTTATTCATTTTTTTATCAATTTCTTTTTTTTTAGTTAAGATTTTAAATAAATCAACTTCATTAAAACTTAGAATAACATCTAAATAGTCAAATTCCCTCTTTTTTAATGTATTAATATGTGTGGAAACAAAATTACCTAACAATATATCTAATTCCTTAGTTCCCATATGTGTACATTTAAATAAAATTTTTTTTTTCTTTAAAGGCATTTTGTTAATCTTATTTTGTTTGAACATGATAATATTTTTTAATTATAAAGTAATATAAGTAGGAATAAATGTTAGACAATATTACAAAAAGTAACTTATTTAACTCAATTGAAAATATAAAAGGTATTGGGCCAAAAACATCAAAGTTATTTGAAAAACTTTGTGGAACTAAAATAATCGACTTATTACTAACAATGCCCAGAGGAATTAAAAAAAGAATGTTTTTAGATCAAGTTTCTGAACAGTTTTTAAAGGAAGAAGTGGCGTTAATTATAACAGTTGTCAAACATATACCGCAATTTAATCCGAGAATGCCGTATAAAATATTGTGTAAAAATAAAAATAATGAAATTGAAATTATTTTTTTTAGAGGATATACAAAATATTTAAAAAAAATTCTTCCTGTGGGTGAAAATAAAGTCGTGTGTGGAAAATTAGAAAAACTTGGAAGCAAATATCAAATAATCCATCCTGAAAGCATATCTCATTTAGAAGAATTACCTTACCTTCATGGATCGCTTTCTTTATATTCTCTTACAAAAGGTCTGACAATGTCGCTTTATAGAAAGTCTATATTTAGTGCTTTAAAAGAGTTGATTGAGATACCTGAATGGATCAATGAAGCAATAATAAAAAAAAATAATTGGCATACATGGAAAGAAACTATTGAGTTATTACACAATCCTAAAGAACTAAATGATGAAAAAATTAATAAATTTAAAGATAGATTGTCTTTTGATGAAGCCTTATCTCATTATATCAAATTATTAATTATGAAGGATAAGATGAAAAAAAATATTTGTTATGCAGTTAATGTTAATAATGAAATTAAAAATAAAATATTATCTGATATTAATTTCAAACTTACCGGATCACAATTAAAAGTACTTAATGAAATAGAAAATGATTTAAACAAAAAAACTCCAATGTTAAGATTGTTACAGGGAGATGTGGGTTCAGGAAAAACTATTATTGCTTTAATAAGTCTTGCAAATTTAATAAATAGAAAAATGCAAGGAGCTTTAATGGTTCCAACAGAAATATTGGCAATTCAACATTATAATTATTTTTCCAATATGTTGAAGGAAACAAATGTAAAAATAGCATTGCTAACATCAAAAATTAAAAAAAAAGAAAGAGATGATATATATGAAAATATAGAAAATGGTTCTATACAAATAATTATTGGAACACATGCACTGTTTCAAAAAAACGTTAATTTTAATAATCTTAATTATATTGTAATAGATGAGCAGCATAGATTTGGTGTACATCAAAAATTTCAGCTATCAGAAAAAGGGTCAAATCCTCATGTTTTAGTAATGACTGCGACACCTATACCTAGAACATTGGCTTTGACAATGTATGGCAATATGAATATTTCTAAAATAACTGAGCTTCCGGCAAATAGAACTAAAATTGAGACACGGACAATTTCATCAAATAAAACAAACAAAATAATTGAGGAGTTAAAAAGTATTATAGAAAAAAAAGAGAATGTTTTTTGGATATGTCCGTTAATAGAGGAATCTGAGAAATTAGATTTAACTGCAGCAACAAAAAGATTTGAAAAGTTAAAAAAATATTTTGGTAACTACGTTGGAATAATACATGGAAAAATGGATATAGAAGAAAAAAAAAAAATTATTGATAAATTTAAATCAAAAAAAATTCTTATTTTGGTTTCAACAACAATCATAGAAGTTGGGATAGATGTTCCAAATGCTACTGTTATAATAATTGAAGAAGCTAATAGATTTGGGTTATCTCAATTACACCAACTAAGAGGTAGAGTCGGCCGTTCTGATAAAAAATCTAGTTGTATTTTATTGTATAAGAATAAAAATATTAATGAGTTTTCTAAAAAAAGATTAAATACAATTAAATTAAATAATGATGGATTTAAAATTGCTGAAGAAGACCTCAAGTTAAGAGGTTTTGGTGAAATATCAGGAACAAAACAATCAGGGTATCAATTATTTAAAATATTAGATCCATTAAAAGATATTAAAATAATGGAAGAAGCTTTGGTAGAAGCAAAGAAAATTTTTGAAAAAAGAAAAAATATGAAGAAAGAAGATAAAAATATAATTAATATTTTTTTAAAAATATATAATCAAAGTAGCTCGATGGATTATATAAAAATAGCTTAAAAAAATTCTTATTTATTATTTTTTTTTAAAGATTTTATTTTTTTTTGATTTTCCGAAGGTGTTAACATCCCAGCAGAAATAATCATTTTTATTCCCTCTTCCACACTCATGCTTAATCTAATGACATCTTTTCTTGGAAGAAATAAAAGAAAACCAGAAGTTGGATTTGGAGTTGTTGGAAGAAAAATATTTACTAAATTATCATTAGTTTTTCTATTTACCTCACCTTTTGTATCACCTGTTAAGAAACCCATTGCCCAAATTCCTTTTCTTGGATATTCAATTAAGACAACTTCTCTGAAGGAGTTTGATTTTTTTGAAAGTACTGTTTCAAATAGTTGTTTTAAACCACTATAAATATTTCTTAAAACTGGAATTTTAGATAAAATTTTTTCAACAAATGAAGAAAATAGTCTGCCTAAAATTCCTGTAGTTAAAAATCCTATTATAGAAAAGAAAATAAATACAAAAATTAGCCCAAACCCTGGTATTTCATAAGGAAATGTTCCTAATAAAGGAGATGCTTTTTTATCAAAAAACTTTATTAATCCCCAAGCGATGTAAAAAGTTATTATTACAGGGACACTGATTAAAATCCCTTTAAAAAAATTGTTACTTAATTTTTTAAAAATTTTAGATATAAAATTCATAATCCTAAAAAGGTATAAAAGATTTTTTTTCAGTATATTTAGTATATCCTAAGTTAACACCAGCTCTTAATCCAAGACCTGATCTAACAGGAGTTATAATTATACCATCTTTCTTCTGATAATTAATAGCTAATCCGGCAGCTAAATATAAAGTTCCTTCTACATCAGGAAACCTCATGAATAGTTTGTCTACTTCATCCATTTCTAAATTATAAATAAGTGTAAAAACTTTTGACGCATTAGCACCTAAATCAAAACCAAGAGAAGGCCCGTTCCAAAAAATTTTTTTTGTTGTACCATCTTTAAAATATATTTTACCTCCACCATATCTTAAACCACCAAAGAAAGCACCGCTAAATTCTTCGCCTTCAATATAAGCGCTAGGTTGACCAAAATCATTAAATGATCTTTCGATAATAATCCCTACACCTTCAGATAAATCAGCAAAATATATTTTAGCTTTATCAACCATTTCTTTTTTATCAAAAGTTTTTTTAGTTAAAGATTCATCTGCTCCATAAACAGGCTTAGCATTTGCTGAATAATATAGTTTTATAAAAAAAGGGATAATTATAAAAGCTAATATATATTTAAATTTCATAATCTTAGTTTACATGTGTTGCTGTAATTTCTATATAAGTTTTTCCAGGATTAAATTTAGAAATTTTTATAAAAATTGCTTTTTTTTTATTCTCAAAAATTAAAACACTAATATCTGATTTCTTTAAAGATTTTTCTTTATATCTATATTTTTTCATTTCTTTTAAAAAAAAATTATAAATTTCTTCACTATTAGCTTTATTAATTAAAGATAGTTTGCCCATCCAATCTTCGCCTTTTCCAATTATAAAAGTTTCCTCTGGGTCAATTGTTGAATCGCTAGGTATAGGAATATCTGAGATTTCACTTAAACGTTTATTATTTTCCTCATTATTTATATCTATATTAACTTTTGGAGATTTATACGATGGTGTTTTAACTGTTTGTGAACAGTTATTTGTATAGATAAAAACTAGAAAAATTATTACTAGGGATTTAATCTGTATTTTTTCCACTTTTTTTGATTATTTTTTTTATAAACAATTCTATCATGAAGTCTATTATCTCTACCCTGCCAAAATTCTATTAAGATGGGGTTAATTAAATATCCTGACCAATAATTAGGTCTTTTAATTTCTTTATTTTCGAATCGTTTTTCTATTATTGCAAACTTAGATAAAAGAGTTTTTCTATTTTTTAAAATGTTACTTTGGTCTGATGCCCAAGAACCAATTTGACTTTTTCTTGATCTAGTAGAAAAGTATATATCAGCGTCTTTTTTATTAACTTTTTTTACATTACCTTCTATCCTCACCTGTTTACCTATTTGAGGCCACCAGAAGACCGCTGCAACATTACTATTGTTTTTTATATCACTAGATTTTCTACTATTTAAATTAGTGTAAAAAACAAAACTTTTTTTTTCTATCCCTTTAAGTAAAACAATACGACTTGAAACTTTTGTATTTTTGCAAGTTGAAAGAGTCATCGCAGTTGGTTCAAAAACTTTAAATTTTAATGCTTCATTAAACCATTTTATAAATTGTTTAAAAGGATCCGAATTAGCATTACTAATATCAAAAGATTCTTTTTTATATTTAAATCTTATTTGAGAAATATTGGTTTTTATTTTCATAAAAAAAATTATATTTATATATTAAAATTTAGTTTATTGTTTATTTATAATAATTACACAATGAATTTATTAATAAGATTTATTATTTTTTTTATAATTAGCATTACAAGTCTAAATGCAGAGACTGTTGCTGTTAAATGTCATATAGATGAGGAACATTCGTATAGTTTTTTATTTAATTTTAATGATAAAAAAGCTACTTGGTTAGATCAAAATAACCAAGATATGATTATAACTATTTTCCCAGATGTTGATAAAGGAGGTAAATTATTAATTATGGGCGGTGTTGGAAAAAATAATGAAAAACATACTTTTATCATTGATGTTGTAAAAGCCGTTGTAAATGTTTCAACTAATCTAGGTTTTCATAAAAGTGGAAAATGTGGTAATAAGTCAATTATAGAACCAAAAGATCCTTACGCAGATTAAAAAATTATTAGATCATCTTTTAAGCACTGAGTGTAAATAATATTCTTTTTTATTTAATTTTTTTACATTTATTCCTCTAGAATCTTTTATTTCATAATTGATTTTTTTTAAAATATTAAATATTTCGTTCTCATTAACACCTAGTTTACTTAAATGTTTTTTGTGGATACTTAAAAATATATCTGGTTTATATTTTTTAATAGTTTTTATAGAACCATTTAAAATAAAAATTTCAGAACCTTCTGCATCAATTTTAATAAGGTCTGGTTTATAATTATTATTTTTAAAATAACTGTCTAAAGATACTTGTTTTTTAAATTTTTTTATAAATAATTCTTTTTTTTTTAATTTTATAATTGAATTTAACCCAGTTGGATTAATAGACTCAAAGAAAGGTACTTTTTTTTCTTCTTTTTCACCAACTAAAGTGTCAATAACTTTTACATTTTTAATATTATTTTTTTTTAAATGATTTTGTAAAAACTCTCTATTTATGCTACTAGGTTCAAATGATACTAATTTTGAATTTTTTTTTACTAATGAGCTTAAAGGAAGAGTCGTTAATCCAATATGTGCACCTATATCAACAATAAATTTTTTATTTATACATTTTTTCATCATCAATGGAAAAATACTATTTGGTTCTAATCCCCATTGATTAAAATTACTAAAAGCAAAAAAACAATGAATTTTAAAAGGTCCATGTTTTGATATTTTTTGCTTAACATAAAAATTTATTTTTAATTTTTTAATTAAATATCTGTACAATTGTCCAAAAAAAAACCAAAAGAAATATAGTTTTTTGGGGGTTATATTTTTAATATATCTTAGAAATGAAAACATTTAATTTAAATGTAGGCGCTGGGGGGATCGAACCCCCGACACGCGGATTAAAAGTCCACTGCTCTACCAACTGAGCTAAGCGCCCACAAATTATATTATTACAAAGTTGTTTAAAAACAAGATATCAAATTATCAATTATTTTTTATTTAATCTTTTTTCTACTTCTTTAGGAACAAACTTGGAAACATCGCCATTTAAAGAGCTAATTTCTTTTATTAATTTAGATGAAATTAATTGATAATTATCAGAAGACATTAAAAAAACAGTTTCTATTTTAGAATTAAGCTTATAATTCATACCAGTCATTTGAAATTCATATTCAAAATCAGATATTGCTCTTAATCCTCTTATTATGATGTTTGCATTTCTTTTAGATGCATAATCCATTAACAAGCCTGAAAAAGATTCTACTTCAACATTTTTAATATTTTCATCAATTATTACCTTCTTGATAATTTCCACTCTTTCATTAGTAGAAAATAATATTTTTTTTTTACTATTATCAGATATTGAAATAATTAATTTATCAACAAACTTGCAAGATCTCTTAATAATATCTAAATGACCATTTGTAATTGGATCAAAAGTACCGGGATATATTGCAACTTTCATAACTTATTATTTATTCATCAACTGAAATATTCAAGTCCTTAATTGATGCTGCTGATAAAACTTTTTCACTAGATTCAACTTTAAATAAGGTCACACCTTGAGTAGTCCTTCCCGCTATTCTAATTTTGTTTACTGGCGATCTTATCAATTTTCCTGTTCCAGCTATCAACATAACATCATCCTTTTCATTAACAGGAAAAGATGACACTACCTTACCTGTCTTTTTATTTACTATCATATTTGCTATTCCTTTTCCTCCTCTACTTGTTATTCTGTATTCATACGCAGAGCTTCTTTTCCCATATCCATTATCTGCTACTGACAAAATAAATTCTTCATTATTTTCCATTTCTATAAATTTTTCTTCGGTTAATTTTAATCCTTTAAGAAGTTTGCTAAACGGCATACTTCTTCTCATTTCCTTTCTTTTTATAGCATTAGAAACTTTCAAATAATCGTTTCTTTCATCCATATCAAATTTTGCATGTTTTAAAATATACATTGAAATGACTTCATCATCTTTTGATAATTTTATCCCTCTAACACCAACGGAATTTCGACCTGAAAATTTTCTAACATTTGAAATAGGAAACCTTAAGCACTTCCCTTCCTTTGTTGAAAGAAATACATCATCTTCTTTTTCTTTGCAGGTGTGAACCCCTATTAGTTTATCATCATCAGATAATTTCATAGCAATTTTTCCACTAGATTGAATTTTTATAAAATCTGATAAAGCATTTCTTCTTACCGAACCTTTTGCAGTAGAAAACATTATGTTTAAATCTTCCCAAGTTTTTTTATCATTTGGTAATGGTAAAACTGCTGTAATATTTTCATTCTTTATTAATGGAAAAATACCAATCATTGGTTTACCTCTGGCATTAGGTGCAAACTCAGGTAATTTAAAAACTTTCATTTGATAAACTTTTCCTTTTGTTGAAAAAAATAATACTGATGATTTTGTATTAGCAATAAATACTTGATTAACAAAGTCCTCTTCTCTTGTAGCCATAGCTTTTCTTCCTTTACCACCTCTTTTTTGTGCTCTATAAGTTTTTAAAGGCACTCTTTTAATATAACCTCTATGAGTTACAGTAATTACCATTTCCTCAGCCTCTATTAAATCTTCTTCTTCTACATTGACTGTTTCATCTCCAATAGCAGTTCTTCTTTCATCGGCAAAATTTTCTTTTACTTCAATAAGTTCTTTCTTTATTTCTTTTATTAATAGTTCTTTTTTTTGAAGTAAATTTAGGTATTCATTAATTTTTTTTCCTAATTCTTTGGCCTCATCTACAATTTTATCTCTTTCTAATCCAGTTAATTTTTGTAATCTTAAATCTAAAATGGCATCTGCTTGTTCTGAAGATAAATTATATCTTCCAGCTCTTTTTAACTTGTGTTTTGGGTCATCTACTATTTTAATGAAACTAATCAAATCTTTTGCTGGCCAATCTTTTTTTAATAGAACAGTTTTTGCATCACTTGGGCTATTTGAATTTCTAATTAGTTTTATTACAGCATCTAAATTATTAACAGCTATCATTAAACCAGTTAAATTATGAACTCTTTGTCTTGCTTTTTCTAACTCAAAAAAAATTCTTTTTCTTGTAACTTCTTCTCTAAAAGAAACAAAAATGCTTATCATTTTTTTTAAATCCATAACTTCAGGACTTTTACCATCTTTTAATGCAAGAGCATTTACGCCAAAACTTGTTCTTAAAGGAGTGTGTTTATATAAATTTGCTAAAATAATTTCTGGATTAGCACCTTTTCTTATTTCAATAACAATTCTTACACCTTTACGATTTGATTCATCTCTAATATCTGAAATATCTTCAACAACTTTGTCTTTTGCTACTTCGGCGATCTTTTCTACTAATTTAGATTTATTAATCGTATAAGGAATTTCATTTACGACAATAGACTTTCTTTTATCTTTTACTTTTTCTTCAATCTCAACTTTAGATTCTATGACGATAGAACCTCTGCCAGTTTCAAAAGCTGATTTAATTCCGCTCTTACCTTTTATAATACCGCCAGTAGGAAAGTCTGGTCCTTTAACAAATTTACGAAGCTCTTCAATTGTAATATCTTTATTTTCAATATAAGCAATGCACCCATCTATTACTTCGCCTAAATTGTGTGGTGGAATATTAGTTGCCATACCTACTGCTATTCCACTAGCGCCATTTACTAATAAATTTGGTACTTTTGATGGTAGAACTGTCGGCTCAGAAGTTGATCCATCATAATTCTCTACAAAATTTACTGTTTCTTTATCTAAATCATCTAATAATTTTTCTGATACTTTTTTTAGTCTTGCTTCAGTATATCTCATTGCTGCAGGCGGATCTCCATCCATTGAACCAAAATTTCCTTGACCATCTATTAAAGGTAAACGTAATGAAAATTCTTGTGCCATTCTAACCATGGATTCATAAATAGCACTGTCGCCGTGGGGATGATATTTTCCCATTACATCTCCGACAATTCTTGCTGATTTATGGTATGGCCTATTATAGTGATACCCAGATTGATCCATTGAATAAAGAATTCTTCTATGAACTGGTTTTAAACCATCTCTAGCATCTGGCAATGCCCTACTAACAATAACGCTCATTGCATAAGACAAGTACGAAGTTTCCATCTCTTTTTTTAAAGATAGATTTACTTCATTACCAAAATTTCCATTACCAGAATTTTTATCCAAAGAGTTCTTTTTATTAGAACCATTATTAGATTTCGAACCACCTAAAGTTGTATCACTCACAATAATTTCCTTTTAAATAAAAATTTAGAAAGGTATATCTTCTTCATTAAGATTATCAGATGAATCATCTACTTTTTTTGCTTTATTATCTTCGGAAGTAATTTCTTCTTTCGATGAATTATTAGATTCAATTCCAGTTTGTTTTTCAGATAATTCTTGGTTATCACCTTTAGCGCTTACTATGTCAATTCTTCCACCATAGCCTTGAATAACAACTTCAGTTGTATATTTTTCAGTGCCTTTATCATCTGTCCATTTTCTTGTTTGAAGAGAGCCTTCTAAATAAATTTTAGTTCCTTTTTTTATATAATTTTCAACAACGCCTACCAAACCTTCATTAAAAACAACTATTCTATGCCACTCTGTTTTTTCTTTTTTTTCTCCTGTTTCTTTATCTTTCCAAGAATCTGATGTCGCAATAGAAAATGAGCATACTTTTTTTCCATTTTGCATTGTTCTGACATCTGGGTCTTGCCCAAGATTTCCTAGAAGGATTACTTTATTTACTGATCCGGCCATTTAATATAATAAAATGCTTAATATAAAAAAAAAATTAACTAGTTTATTAATAATAATTAGTAATTATGAATTAGTCTAATATAAATTATGGATAAAATTTCAATTATTGGCGCAAAAGAACATAACCTTAAAAATGTAGATATAGAAATACCAAAAAATAAATTAGTTGTAATAACTGGTGTTTCTGGTTCTGGGAAATCTTCTTTAGCTTTTGATACAATCTACGCTGAAGGTCAAAGAAGGTATGTTGAAAGTTTATCAGCCTATGCAAGACAATTTTTAGAAGTTATGCAAAAGCCTGATGTTGATTCAATTGAAGGATTATCCCCTGCTATATCTATAGAGCAAAAAACTACGTCTAAAAATCCTAGGTCAACTGTCGGAACAATTACTGAAATATATGATTATATGAGATTATTATTTGCAAGAATTGGAATTCCTTATTCTCCTAAAACTGGAAAACCAATAGAATCACAAAGTGTTTCTCAAATTGTCGATAGTATATTAAAAAAAAAAACCGGAGAAAAATATCTGGTGTTAGCTCCTTTTGTAAGAGGTAGAAAAGGTGAATATAAAAAAGAAATTTTAGAAATGATAAAGAAAGGATTCCAAAGGTTTAAAATAGATGGGAAACTTTATAAGTCTGATGAATTACCTAATTTAGATAAGAAATTTAAACATAATATTGATGTTGTTGTTGATCGAATAGAAATAAAAAAAGATATAAAAAATCAATTAACTGACAGTATCGAAACAGCATTGAATATTTCAAATGGAATAATTTATATAGAAAATTTTAGTACAAAAAAAGTAGATGTTTTTTCTACTAAATTCGCGTGTCCGGTATCTGGTTTTACAATTGAAGAAATTGAACCAAGATTATTTTCATTTAATAATCCATTTGGGGCTTGTCCTGATTGCAATGGATTAGGAAATAAATCTTATTTTGATCCAGAAATGGTAGTGCCAAATGAAAATTTAAGTCTTGCAGAAGGTGCTATAGAACCTTGGAATAAAACATCTAATGATTTTTACCAACAAACACTTCAAGCTCTTTCAGAAGGTTTTAATTTTAGTTTAGAAAAACCATTTAAAGATTTAAAAGAAGAAATAAAAAAAATTATTTTATACGGTAGTAATAAAAAAAAAATTACATTTGAATATTCATCATTTAGAGGAAATTATATAATCGATAGACCATTTGAAGGAGTCATTCCTAACTTACAAAAAAAATGGTTTAAAAATGAAAATGAATATTATAGAGATGAGGTTTCTAAATATTTGAGATATGATACATGTGAATCTTGTGGAGGTTTTAGATTAAAAGATGAGGCCTTATCAGTAAAAATAGATAAGCTACATATTGGCGAAGTAAGCGCTTTTACAATAGAAAATACTATTGATTGGTTCAAAAAATTAGAAACTAAATTAAATAAAACGCAGTTCGAAATAGCTAGAAGAATATTAAAAGAAATAAATGATAGATTAAATTTTTTAAAAAATGTTGGTCTTAATTATTTAACTTTATCAAGAAATTCTAGAACTTTATCTGGAGGTGAAGGTCAAAGAATTAGATTGGCTTCTCAAATTGGTTCTGGCTTAACAGGTGTTTTATATGTCCTTGACGAGCCATCCATAGGTCTACATCAAAGAGATAATAAAAGACTTTTAAAAACATTGCAAAAATTGAAGAATTTAGGAAATACCATAATTGTCGTTGAGCATGATGAGGAAGCTATTAGAACATCAGATTACATAATTGATGTTGGCCCAGGAGCTGGAGTTTATGGTGGAAATATTGTTGCTAAAGGTGAATTATCTGAAATTTTAACATCAACTGAATCTATCACGTCTCAATATTTAAATAGATATAGATATATCCCAACTCCTAAAGAAAGAAGAAAAGGTAAAAAAAACCAAAATCTTATAATGAAAGGAATAAACACTAATAATTTAAATAATGTAAATGTAAAAATTCCATTAGGAACTTTTACTGCAGTAACAGGAGTATCTGGAAGCGGTAAATCAAGTTTAATTAATGAATCATTATTAAAAGCCGTTGGTAAAAAATTAAATTATCAAATTCAAAAGCCAGAAAAATATAAATCACTAGAAGGTTATGAATTTATAGATAAAATTGTCGAAATAAATCAAGCTCCTATAGGAAGAACACCCAGATCAAATCCAGCGACTTATACTGGTGCTTTTACCCCAGTAAGAGAATGGTTTTCAAATTTACCTCAAGCTAGAGAAAGAGGATATAAAGCAGGAAGGTTTTCATTTAATGTTAGAGGCGGAAGATGTGAAACTTGCCAAGGAGATGGAGTAATTAAAATAGAGATGCATTTTTTACCAGATGTTTATGTAAAATGCGATTCATGCAAAGGTAAAAGATATAATAGAGATACTTTGGAAATAAAATTTAAAGATAAAAATATTGCAGACATTCTTGATATGACTGTTGATGAGTCATTAGAATTTTTTAAAGCCATTCCAAATATAAAAAATAAATTACATACTCTAAAAAAGGTTGGTCTGGGATATATTAAAATTGGTCAATCTGCTACTACTTTATCTGGTGGTGAGGCACAAAGAATAAAATTAGCAAAAGAGCTATCAAAAAGATCTACGGGACAAACTTTATATATATTAGATGAACCAACAACAGGATTGCATTTTGAAGATGTCAAAAAACTTTTAGAGGTTTTACATTCTCTTGTAGATAAAGGTAATACAGTAATAGTTATTGAACACAATTTGGAAGTTATAAAAACAGCTGATTATATAATTGATTTAGGACCTGAGGGTGGAGAAAGAGGAGGTAAAATAATAGCAGAAGGCACGCCTGAATTTTTATTAGTTAATTTCAAAGACAGTTATACAAGCCAATATTTATATGATGTGTTAAGAATAGAAGACAAAATTAAAAGAAAGTCTTTACAAAAATAATTTTTTTATTCATTATTAAAGGATTATGAATAATCCTTTAGAATCTTTACCAAAGACAGTTTTAATTGGAATATTATTAACAATAATAATGGTCTTGTTAATTAATTTTATATATTAGAAAATGGATCTTTTTGAACCTACATATATAGCTTTTTTTTCTAGATGGCTTCATGTCTTAAGTGGTGTTATGTGGATTGGGTTACTTTGGTATTTCAACTTTGTTCAAATTCCTTCTATGCCAAATATTCCTGATAATGAAAAGCCAGCAATTAGTAAGGTAATTGCGCCAAAGGCTTTATTTTGGTTTAGATGGGCAGCTTTAGCAACTATTATAACTGGTCTTTTAACTGCACATTTAAATGGTTATTTATTACAAGCATTATTATTAGGTGCGTTAGATGGTACACAAAAAAGTACAGCAATTGGAATTGGCATGTGGTTAGGAATAATAATGGCATATAATGTTTGGATGATTATTTGGCCTAATCAAAAAATTGCTCTTGGGATAGTTGATTCAAATCCAGATGAAAAACCAATGGCTGCTAGAAAAGCAATGCTATTCTCAAGAACTAATACTGCTTTATCAATTCCTATGCTATATGCAATGGTTTCTGCACAAAATCTTTATTAATTTATTGGAAATAATAAAGCGCCTATAATTCTTTCTTCAGAAAATAAAATGTTTAACGTTCTACAAGCAGCTCTTGTATCCATTACTACTATTTTTTTACTTTTCCTTAAACTAATTTTTTTATCAATTTTTTCATTTATACCTAATATTAAGAAATCGAGTTTATTTTCTAAAATAATTTTACCTAACATTTTTTTATTTAAATCAGAAATTTTTAATCTTTTTTTTTCTTTTATATCATTAGGCAATATTAAAATTGGATAATTGTATTCTTTACCAGAAACAATAAATTTATCTTTTCCATAGCCTTCTAACTTTATTGAATTTTTTTGATTTAATAAATTAATTTCCATCTTCAGATTTTTTATAATCTGACTTTAGATAAGTCAATATTGGTGATGCTACATATAAAGAAGAATAAGTTCCAATTAAAACTCCCCATATTAGAGCAATAATAAAACTTGAAATAACAATGCCACCAAAAATAAAAAGTGCGGCTAATGCTAATAATGTTGTTAAACTTGTCATCAATGTTCTTGAAAGCGTTCCATTTAATGAAATATTAATTACTTCATCAAAATCGATTTGCTTATATTTTCTCATGGATTCTCTTATACGATCATATATAACAACTGTGTCATTTATAGAATATCCTGCAATTGTCAAAACAGCTGCTACTGTTGCTAAATTAAATTCAAGATAAAAAATAGAAAAGAATCCCAACGTTAAGATGACATCGTGAATTAAAGCAATAACTGCACCCAATGCAAAGTTCCACTGAAATCTTAACCAGATATACATTAGAATACCCAACAAAGAAAAAATAACTGCAATTATTCCTGCGTTAACTAGTTCGCCTCCAACTTTTGGCCCAACAAATTCACTCCTTCTATATTCAACTGATTTATCAGCTAAGGTATTTTTAATAATTTCTATTGTGTCAGTTTGTTTAATTTCATTATTTTTTTTTTCTTGGACTCTTATAACAATATCATTTTCATTACCAATAGTTTGTAATTGAATTTCTCCTAAATTTAATTTGTTCATCTTTGTTCTTAAATTGTTTAAGTCAACATTTTCATTAAATCTAACTTCAATTAAAGTTCCTCCTGTAAAATCAATGCCAAGATTTAGACCTTTAAAAAAAACTGAAAATAATGAAAGGATAAATAATATAGTGGAAATAAATAAAGTTAATTTCTTTATTTTCATAAATTTAATTTTGGTTTCGCTTTTGATAAGCTTTAAAATTGGCATTCTACAGATTTAACCTTTCAGGTGATTTACTTTTCAACCATAAAATTATTAAAATTCTTGTAAACATTATTGCAGTAAACATTGAAGTCAAAATACCGATAGACAATGTAACAGCAAAACCTTTGACAGGTCCTGAACCTAACCCAAATAGCATAATTGCAGCTATAAGTGTTGTAATATTAGCGTCAATAATTGTTTTAAATGCTTCTTTATAACCAGTGTCAATTGTTGCAATTGGTGATAAGCCATGTTTAATTTCTTCTTTAATTCTTTCAAAAATTAACACATTTGCATCAACTGCCATTCCTATAGTTAAAACAATTCCAGCTATACCTGGAAGTGTCAATGTTGCTTTTATTGAAGTAAGAATTGCAAGTAAAATTAATAAATTAAAAATTAATGCAATATTTGCAAATATTCCAAATGTCCCATACACCATAAACATAAAAATAATAATTAAAGTAAAACCCAAAATTGATGCAAATTTTCCTGACTTGATTGAATCAGCTCCCAAACTTGGGCCAACTGTTCTTTCTTCAACAATATTTAAAGGAGCTGGTAAAGCCCCTGCTCGTAGTAGCATTGCTAAATCTGTAGCTTCTTGGAATGTAAACTGACCAGTTATAATTCCACTTCCACCGGTAATTGACTCTCTTATGTTAGGTGAACTTATAACTTTTTTATCTAAAATTATAGCTAATCTTTTACCTATATTCTCACTAGTAATCTTACCAAATTTTCTTCCACCTTTATTATTAAATTCAAAAGATACTACTGGAGATCCTGTATCTAGTGTAGGAAAAGCATTAATTAATAAATCACCTGAAATAGTATTTCTTTTTTTTACAGCATACAATAAAGGTTCGCCAGAAGTATCAAGTTCATTATCAGATTCATAAATAACAGTGCCTGGTTTTGTTTTGCCAGATCTAATATCGTTTGATGATAAATCTCCATCAACTATTTGAAGTGTTAATTTTGCAGTTTTTCCTAATAAATTTTTTAATCTTTCCGGGTCTGTTATACCAGGTAGTTCTAATAATATTCTATCTAAACCTTGTCTTTGGATAGTCGGTTCCTTTGTTCCATATTCGTCAACTCTTCTTCTAACAACCTCTATTGATTGAGAAACAGAAGTATCTCTTATATTTTTTATTTTTTGATCACTAAATTTAATATTTAATATATTTTCTTCAGTATACTCATATGTTATATCCTGATTATATTTAGTTAAAATCTTGGATAGATCTTCCTTTTTATTTTTATTTTTAAGTTGAAAAACAATTAAGTTATCATTTATATTAAATTTCGAATATGAAATTTTATTTTTTCTTAATGAAATTCTAATTTCATCAGAAAAACTTTCTATATTTTCTTTTACAACAGTAGAAGTATCAACTTCAATCAGTAAATATGAGCCACCTTGTAAATCTAATCCTAAAATTACTTGTTCAGTAGGAATAAAAGAAGGCAATTTGCTTAATGTATTTTTTGAAAAAAAGTTTGGAGATGAAAATACTATAGC
Organism: Alphaproteobacteria bacterium MarineAlpha6_Bin4; assembly: GCA_002937775.1. Classification (GTDB taxonomy): domain Bacteria; phylum Pseudomonadota; class Alphaproteobacteria; genus CAYOOR01. The sequence continues at coordinate 16,341 of PTKO01000015.1, forward strand.
AAAAAGGCTAAATAGAATTACTAAAAATAATTGCCATTTTTTAAACTGTACCATTAATTTAAAATATTAATCTATTTATTGTCTTTTTCGGTTGCACTATTAATTACATTAGTAATTGTTGGTCTAGATATTACAACTTTAACACCATTTGATATCTCAACTTCTACTTTATTTTCATCAATTACTTTAGAAACTTTACAATAAATACCGCCAGAAGTGATTATATTATCTCCTCTTTTAATTTGATTAATCATTTCTTTATGCTGTTTCATTTTTTTTTGTTGTGGTCTAATTAACAAAAAATAAAAAACAACAAATATTAATATAAGTGGTAAAAAGGATGCAAATGCTTCATTCATTATTAAAAATGTTAAATATTTTTTTAAATATTATATTTTTTTAAGAAAAATTAAACATTTAATTCAATTAATACCAGAAATTAATGGAACAAATTTAACCTTCCAATACTTTTTTAAATATAATTTTTTTTTCTTTTTTCTTATTCTAGTAATAAATTGATCATTATTATGCATCAAAGGAAGAACTAATATTCCATCATCTGATAGTTGATCAATAATTTTCTTTGGAATATTTTTGGATACAGCAGTTATTATTATTCTCTCAAAGCTGAATTTGGCGGGCCATCCTTTCATCCCATCTCCATAATAAAAAACAATGTTATTTAGCTTAATTTTATTTAAAACTTTTTGAGCTTTTTCTAATAAATGTTTGTGCCTTTCAATGCTGTAGGTTCTCTTAAATAATTTTGACAAAATTGCTGTTTGATAACCTGAGCCAGTACCAATTTCTAATACTTTAAAATTTTTTTTTGGTTCCAATAATTCTGTCATTTTTGCAACTACAGCAGGTTGACTAATTGTTTGATTGCAATCAATTGGTATAGCACTATTTTGATAAGCTTTGTAAGATAATTCTTTATCTATAAAATCTTCTCTAGGAATTCTTTCTAATACTGATAAAACTTTATGATTGGTAATACCTAAATTTCGTAATTTTAAAATTAAATTAATTTTTTTTAATTTTTCAATCAAGAAGATTATAGCCTTTCCAAACCATTCATATATTTTTTTAAAGCTTCTGGTATATCAACAGTCCCATCTTTATTCTGAAAATTCTCCAAAATTGCAATCAAAGTTCTACCAATTGCTAATGCAGAGCCATTTAAAGTGTGAGGATATTCTTTTTTTTCATTATTTTTATATCTAGCATTCATTCTTCTAGACTGAAAATCACCACAATTTGAAATACTAGAAATTTCCATATAATCATTTATGCTTGGTATCCAAACTTCTATATCAAAAGTTTTTTTTGCTGAAAAACCTACTTCCGCGGAACATAACTCACAGACTCTGTATGGTAAATCAAGTTCTTGTAAAATTTTTTCAGCAGTTTTTAATAACAGTAAATGTTCGTCATTAGAATCTTCAGGTTTTGTTATAGAAACAATTTCAACTTTACTAAATTGATGTTGTCGTTTTAAACCTCTGGTATCTTTACCAGCGGCCCCGGCCTCAGATCTAAAACATGGACTATAAGAAGTAAATCTTAAAGGTAAATCATCTTCTTCGATAATTTTATCTCTTATCAAGTTGACTAATGTTACTTCACTTGTCGGAATTAGCCATAAATTTTCTCTAGTTTTAAAAACATCCGAATCAAATTTAGGCAGTTGTCCAGTTCCTTTTAAAGTATCTTCGTTAACTAATAATGGGGTATAAATTTCCTTAAAGTTTCCAGATAATATATTGCTATCAATCATAAATGAGGCTAATGCTCTTTCTAATCTGGCAAGATTGTTTTTTAAATAAGCAAAACGGGCTCCTGAAACTTTTGATGCAGATTTAAAATCTATAACATCCAAACTTTCACCTATATCAACATGATCTTTTATTTTAAAATTAAAATTCTTAATATTTCCATTTTTTTTAATTTCAATATTATCATTATCACTTTTTCCATCAGGTACTGAATTATCAAGAAAATTAGGCAATTCCATTATAAAATTATCAAGATCAGAATTTGTTGAAGACTTACCCTCTTGAAGTTTTAAAATTTCTTTCTTCAAACTTTTTACTTTTTCAATTAATTTTTCTTTTTTATCCTTATCTTTAATACTTGGTATTTCTTTTGAAAACTTATTTCTTTGCTCTAATAAACTTTCTAGTTGAACAAATGACTGAGATCTTGATTTGCTCATTTTTATTAATTTATCAGATAAAGGTTTTAAACCTCTTTTTTTAAAAGCTTCGTCTGCTTCCTTAGGGTTTTTAATTATCCATTTAATATCTAACATTTTTATTATTTAAATAAATATTATAACAAAAATCATTTTTTCTTTTTTTCAAAAAATTTTGAAATAAATATTGAAATTTCATAAATTAAAATGATTGGAATGGCTAAACCAATTTGAGATATAATATCAGGTGGTGTTATTAATGCAGAAACTAAAAAAATAATAACTATTACATATCTTCTTTTTTTTTCAAGATCTCTTGGCGATGTAATTCCTAAAATAGTCAATAAAAAAATAGCTGTAGGTAATTGAAAGGCTAAACCAAATGCAAAAGCTAATTTTACTGTTAAAGAAATATACTCGTTTATTTTTGGTTCTAATTCTAATCTAAAATTTTTTTCTGATCCTGATGTATCAAATGCAGTAAAAAAATCCCATGCGATTGGAATAACAAAATAATAAAGAAAGATAAATCCAGATATAAACATTATTGGAACTAAAAAAATAAATGGAAAAATTATTTTTTTTTCTTTATTTAATAATCCTGGTGCTACAAATGCCCAAATCTGATAAATTAAAAAAGGAGATGATATAATTAATGCTGTAATTAGACTTAGCTTCAGATAACTAAAAAAAGCTTCTGCTAAACCAGTATATATTAGTCTATTGTTTTCTTTATAACTAATGGATTCAATTATAGGTTTTGTAACAAAAGAAAAAATATCTTCTACGAATAGGTAAGAAAAAAAAAACGAAAATATAAAAAATAAAAAAAAATAAATAACTCTATTTCTAAGCTCAATTAGATGGTTAGATAAATAAGCTTTATTATTATTTCTTTTTAAAATCAATTTTTATTTTTTTTTTAATTTTTTTAGTTCTTTTTCAATTTTTAGTATTTCTTTATTTTTTTTTTTAAATTCATCAACATATAATTCTGCTTTAAATTCATCAGTAACTTCTGATATATAATTTTTAATCATATAGAAAAATTTAATAATTTTTTTAATAAAAAAAGGAATATCAGCAGGCTTTACAAAAATTAAAAAAACTACTGTTACAAGAAGTAATTCTGTCCACCCTATGTTAAACATTTTTTATGATTAAACTATTTTTTCCTTTTTTTTTTATCTTCTTTTAATGAAGAACGCACAGTTTTTAAACCCTTAACAAGCTGTTTAATAACTGTAGGTAGTTTGCCTGCGCCAAAAAGAATTAGGATTATAATTAAGACTAATAATATTTGCCAAAAACTTGGAGTCATATTTTTTTCCTTATAATTTTATTTATATTTAAATATAAAAAATTTATTTTTATTTATATTAATATAGCAAATTTTATTTTTTGGTGGGATAAATTTTCCGGGTACTTTTATATGTATATGTTTTTTTTTTGATTTACTTGATATATCTAGATGTAAGTATGAATTTTCACTTATATGCTTAATGGCAATTATTCTCGCTTTGATTTTTTTTTTATTCTTTTCATTTTTGTTTTTTGTAACAATAAAAGACTCAGGTCTAAATATTAAATCAATTTCTTTTGTATTAGAGAAATTGTTTGAAAGTTTTAACTCGCCGAATATTGTTATAGCTTTATTCCTACTTACTTTAGTTCTTAAAGACATACTCTCGCCAAAAAAGCTGGCTACAAATGCTGAATTAGGTTTATTATAAATATTAATAGGTGTGTCAAATTGCAAAATCTTTCCTTTATCCATAACTGCTATATAGTCTGCCATAAACATAGCATCATCAGGATCATGAGTGACTATAAGTGCTGTTGTATTTGTCTTTTGAAGTAAATGAAGTGTTATATCTCTAATTTTGTTTTTTAATCTTTGATCTAAATTAGCAAATGGTTCATCCATCATAATTAGCTTTGGTTTTGTTATAAGAGACCTTGCAATAGCAACAAGTTGTTTTTGGCCACCTGAAAGTTGGTGAGGATATATGTTTGAAAAATGAGGTAATTCAATTTTTTTTAGAATATCAAATGTTTCTT
>PTKO01000016.1 GCA_002937775.1 Alphaproteobacteria bacterium MarineAlpha6_Bin4
AACAAAGCTAGTATTAATTTTTTCAATAATTTTATTATTTATTTCTCCAGAAACGATATTTGCAAAAAAAGTTTCAAATAAATATGAGGTCAAAACTTTTTGGGAAGAACAACCAATTACTCCTGGGGCAGCATACTACTTTATAAGAACTGAAAAAATTGAAAAAAGAACAAAGTCTTTAAATAATCATCCTATAAAAATTTCTGAAGATGTTTTAAGAAAAATGCTTAAACAGCTTTCTTATAAATACGACAATGAGCATCCAGAAATACCTTTATTCTCAAAAAGAGAGCTTATTTTACTATCAAAATTTGTGCCTCAAGCTTTTATTACAGCAAAATCAAATGAGGATGTTACTTTTGTAACTAAAGGACTTCATACAAGTGCTAGATGGGCGCTTGCTGAAGAAAGATTAACTGCTGGAAGGTTTTTTGTAGCAGACAATAAATTAAATTTAATTATTGGAGCTGTTCAAGTTGATTTACAACCAAGTCTTGGGGAAAGATATGAAGGGAATGTTTGGGAAGCAAGAAATGTTGATTATGATTTAGGTTATAGAGATAAACAAGCGAAGTACGAAGGATTAATTATGGTTTATAACAAAAATAAAGGTATTTATAGAAAATCTAGTACTAGAAAAGATTGGTTTGTCTTCACTAACTCTGCATATAGAGAAGCAATGGAGGGCACAAATACTAATAATAAAAAAGGCGGAATGTCAAAAAAAGAGTATAAAAATCTCCAACAACAAATAGATAGCTTACAGAAACAATTAAATAAAAATCCAAAACAAAAACAAAGAGCATTGCCTCCTGTTAGAAAAAATCAAACAATACAAGAAAAACCCGAGCCTGAGGTTAACAATAAAAAGGAAAATGTTAAAAATAATTCTAGCGCTATAGAGCAAAGAATAAAAACTATTGAAAACTTATATAAAAAAGGGATTTTATCAGAAGAAGAATATCAAAAAAAAAGAAACGATATTTTAAAAGGGATTTAGTTTTAAAAAAAATTTTTTTTTAATTTATTAATGCACCCCCCTATTAAACCGTATAATTCATTTTTTCTAGAAACCAAAGACAAATTACATTCTTTATATGTTGAAGAATGTGGAAATAAAAATGGACTACCGATTGTATATTTACATGGAGGGCCCGGCGGATCAATAGATCCTAAAAATAGAAGGTATTTTGATCCAAAAAAGTATAGAATCATTTTATTTGACCAAAGAGGTTCTGGTAAAAGTAAGCCTAAAGGGTTTCTAAAGAATAATACTACCAAGCATTTAATTGAAGATATGGAAAGAATTAGATCTATCTTAGAAATAAAAAAATGGGTTATTTTTGGAGGTTCTTGGGGATCAACTCTAGCTTTGGTTTATTCTATAAAAAATCCACAAAATGTCCTAGGTATGATTCTTAGAGGAGTATTTCTTGGAACAAAAGAAGAAGCTTATTGGGCTTTTAATGATTCATCAAAATATTTTTATCCAGAAATTTACGATTTAATTAAAAATGAATTAAAAGAAAATAAAAAAAAAATTTTTTTAAAATTAGGTGAAATGTTGGAAAGTAAAAGAAAAAAAGATTTAAATTACGCATCTCTTGTATGGGAAAAATATGAAAGGACTTTATCTTTGTTAAACCCAGGAAAAATAAATTTAAATAAATTTAAAAGTTTTAAAAAAAAGAAATTTTTGCCTAACAGTCCTTTTTTAGAATGGCATTACACTAAAAATAATTTTTTTTTAAAAAATAATGAAATTATTTCAAATATAAAAAAAATAAAAAACATACCAACAATTATAGTTCAAGGAAGATATGACTTAATATGCCCTCCTAAATCTGCATTTTTACTAGCTAAAGAAATGTCAAATTGCGAGTTATGCATATCAGAAAATAGTGGGCACTCTAGCTCTGAAATTAATATTAAGGAAAACCTTTTAAAAGCAGTTAATAAAATTTTTGTTAAAGTAAAAAAAAGAAAATAAAAATTAAATTTTTATTTCTTTGCTCTTTTTAAAATAGAGCAACCAGCCACTGCATCTTTTCCACTATCTAAATAACAGGTTTCAATTTTATTTTTTTTAAGGATTCTGCCTATAACTTTACCATCATCATCACTGCTATCGGCCCAAAAAAAGTTTTTGTGATCTGATCTAATGACTCCTACAAACTCTTCCTTACCACCTTTATGAATAACATGACCTTTAAATAATCGACTTTTCTGCTCAGTTATTTCAACAACATTGATGCTTTTTAAAAAACCATTCTTCAACGTTACTTTAATATTCTCACCTTCCCATTTTCCAATTAGACTTGGAATTCTTTTTGCGTAAGAATGGTTAAATGACATAAAGAAATAAATTAGAAAAATATGCAAAAATAAGTTTTTTTTCATAATATGTTATTATCTAATTATAGTAAAATGTTAAAAAAAATTCTATTTAATTATTTAAAAATAATATTAGTTTTCGCATTATTTGGTTGTGAAGATTTCTATAATTTTGAAGCGAAAAAACTAGACAAAAAAGCAACAGAGTTAATAGAAAAATCCAAATTAGAAAGTAATACAAATCAAAAAATTATTATTTTGCAAGATGCTTTAGAAAAATTTCAGAAAATTCAAAAAAGATACCCAAGAACAAAAATCGCAAGAAACCATAGAAAAACTAATAAAATTAACGATTTAAACAAAAAAGTAGGTGACCTAAGGATACTCTTTAGCAAAGAAATGCTTCAAGAAAAAAAGAATGAAAATGTTAACAATATTAATAAAAATATTGATTTAGCAAATGTTGAATTTAAAAACGATAGAAAATTAGAAAGTTCTTTAAGATTGCTGGATGCCGCTGAGCACTCTATAAGTCAAATAGGTGATACTAGAACAAAATCAAGGTTATCAAATGAAATTGGTAGACTTAGAGTAGCTTTAAATGACAAAGATAATGCTTTTAAAAATCTTTTAAAATCTGAGAAGTATATTGAGAAAATGTATACTGACTTACCAAAAAAAATAAAAAATTTATCAGAAGTTTACAGATTACTGCATCTTTTAAACAAAAAGGATAAAAAAAAAGAAATAGAAGAAAAAATATATTTGACCATAAAAAATGACATAAAAAATGATGACAATAAAGCAGTTGCGTATATTGAAATTGCAAAAATTAATTTATTAATCAACGATATTGATAAAGTAACAAATGATTTAAATAAAGCAGTAAAACTAGCAGAAAAATCAAATACTTATTTAGATATGGCTAAAATTTTTTATAAAATTAATAATGATAAGCAATTAAATTTTTTTTTAAAAAAAGCAAAGAATGCTGCTAAATCAAAAGATCAAATTTTCTGGATCATAAGAGATTTTATTAATATAAGTGCATTTGAGTATTCAATTAGTTTAAATGATCAAAGTTATAAAACCCTTTTAGTAGCAAAAGAATACTTTCCTTCAAATCCTGATGAAAGATTGGTTCTTGAGTTAGTTGATGCTTTTACAAGAATCGAAAGAATTGAAGATGCAGAAAAATTAATATCTTTAATTAAGCCAAAATATGAAAAATCAATGGCTTACGCTTTTATTGGTAGACAGCTTGGTAAAACAAAAGAAATAAAAAAAATGAATTTTTATTTAGATAAAGCCATAGACGTTGCTCCTGATTTAACAGTTGGAAATTATGAGTTTCAAGGCCTTCCTGGCTTTTCGACTAAAGGTAGAATTTTTGCAGAAGTAGCAAAAACTCATGCAATTGTTGGGAATTTTGAAACATCACATAAATTATTAAGCTTAATTGAGAGTGATAGATTTTATAAAGAAGGAATATCAGATGTCATAGTTATACAATCAAAAATAGATAAAATAGGTTCTAGAAAATTGGCATTAAATATTTTAAATCTTGGAGGAAAGATCGTTGATAATAAGCTTCTTGGAAAAATCGCTTATTCTCAAGCAATCAGTGAAGATGTGGAAAATGCTCTTATTACAGTAAAAAAAATGAATATGGGTTTTGATCTATCTCAAACTTTAATAAATATTGCAAATCAAATTATTCTTCAACAAGCAGATCCTTTAACTTAGTCTCGGTTACATTATACTTAGTTGAAGATAATTTATATGACCAATCATTTAAATTATCAACATAAAAAGTTTTACCTTCAGCTAAAGCGGTATCGTCTCTAATAAAATTTATCCATTTTTCTTTTCCACTATTAAAAATAATTGCAGTAAGTTTTGAATCATCAATAAAAGTAAAATTAATTTTAGTAATAATATCTATATCATTTGGAATTTTTCTTTTTTCAACATCATTAAAAACTAAGTTTGTTAAGAAATAACCAAAAAAATTTGCAATTAAATCACTTTTTGGTAATTGATCTTTATTCAAATTATCAATTAATAAATTTTCACCTTTGTCATCTTTAGTTAAAGAAAATGAGTCTTCTTTTTTCACATGATTTACTGATATCTTATTTATTAAATTGTATTCAATTTCTAAAATTTTTGTTTCAAGCCAGTCGTTTTCAATAGATGACATATCTAAAGTTCCTGATGTAAGCCATGTTTGTTTTTCATTTAACTTTTTTATGTAGACTCCTCCTTTTTTTCTTTTTCCTAAAACAAATTCTAAAATATTTTCGTTATTATTATTTATTGATATCAATTTAGATTTACCATCTTCATCATTAGGATAATCTAGATCTAATCTAGAATATAAAAATTCTTCTTTTGTTTTTTTTTCCGAAAATCTTAGTTCAGATATTTGGATTAGATTTTTTCTAACAACCTCGTTTTTAACTTTATAACCTGACTTTGAATTCATAGACCAATTGTTTTGATTTTGAGAAATTGATATTTTGTTTTTTCCATCATCAATTATAATTTCATTAATATTGTTTATTTGTTCTTTTGCTTTAGAGAAAATTATTTCTCCTTTTTCTATAGATGTTTCGTATTTTGGTTGAATTAAAAAGGATATGCTAGCTAATACAAATAATAATATTGTGATTAATAATAAATATGTAAAATTTTTATTAGACATTTTTTAATTTGTTTCTCTTACTATATGTTTTTGGTGTCTTTTTTTTCTTTCAATTACTCCTAAAATAATTGAAATTAGAATTAATAATATTGGTACAAAAAAAATATTAAAAAATTTTAAAGTACTATCTAATTTTTCTATATCTTTTCTCAAAGCATTTTGTACTTTTCTAAGCTCCGATCTTACTTGTATCATTTCTTCTCGAAATTTTTCTATTTCTTTAGTCTCCTTATCAGTTAAAACAGATTTCCCCTCCTCTTCTGAAGTTCCCTTTTGAATATTTTCTAATTTACTTTGGTAATTATTTAATTTTTCTAATAATTCTTGCTCTTTTGCCCTAAATTTTTGCTCTGCTTCCTTTTGAATTTTTTCAACTTTAGTAAAAGGTGAGGATGTAGATCCTTTTCCTCTTAATCCTATTAAATCCTCTGTTCCATTTAAATATTCTAATAAATTTACAGTAAAATCAGCATTGTTAGCAATTGGAACAACCTCTCCAGATTGTTCGTATCTAAGCCAATATTCGTCATACAGCATATCAGCATCACCAACTACTATTAATGTAGATGGTTTAATAGATTTATTAATATGCTTGTTTTTATCAAATTCATCCTTTTTACCTGTATCTGGAGGACCATTAGGAAAATTAGACACAAAATTACCTTTAACCTCAGCGGCCAATGTAAGTTCTTCGTTTTCAGGAACAAAATTTCTTAATAAAGTAGTTGGATCTGGGGCAATTACCTCAGACGCATCGATTTTCATTGATTGTGTTGTACTCCAAACAAGTCTTTTAAAATCAATATCTTTATTTTTATTACTGTTTTCAAGAAATCCCGATGTTGCAAAAGTTAATCTTTGAACTTTAGATGTTACTTGATGTGAACTATCCATATGGTCTTTTTTAATATCAAGCCAAGCAAGGTAATCTGTTACAGATGGCTGATCTGAAGTACCTATTTCAACTCTTCTAGCTGAAAGTAAATCTCCAACTATTTTATCTTCCACTAACTTTACTCCCCACCTATCTAAAAGTTCACTTAAACTTGAACTGTTTTTATCATCGTTTGATTGATTTGCTTCGGGAGAGAAACTTTCTGATTCTGAATTTGGATCTATAAAAACCAACAACTTGCCTCCTTTTAAAACAAACTGATCTATCATGTAAATTAATCTTTCCGGAATTTTTTTTGGATGAACTAACATTAATAACTCGAGATCTTCCGATATAATTCTAGTTTTTTCATGAATCCTTTTTACTTCAAAAAATTCCTTCATTTGATTATATACAGCCCAAGGAGGTGCGGCAGCTGCATCCTGTGATTTTGCCAAAGGATTAAATGTGCCCAACATAGGTAAATCTGTATAAAGACCGACTATTCTTCTGTTAGGATTTGCTAAATTTGTAACTATTTTACTTAAGTCATATTCTAAAAATGAACTTCTATCAGGCTGGAAAAAAACTATTTTTTCCTCATCATCAGTGCTATTTGATGCAATTAAACCAAAATATCCATAAACTCCAGCTAATATTTCAACGCCCTGTAGCCCATATTCAACAGCCTTATCTTCTTCATTAGAAAACGGTTTTGGATTAAAAATTTTTAATTTAATTTTATTATTTGAAATTAATACATATTGCTCAAGAGTTTCTTTAACTCTGTCATAATAGTTTTGGTAAACAGGATTAATATCTCCTATTTGCTTAGTATAAAACAATTTGAAATCTAAAGGCTCATTAATTGACTCTAAAATTGATTTTGTTCCAGAAGACAACGTGTAAACATTAGATCTTGTCAAATCGAACCTTAAATTTTTAAAAAAATTTTTATTTAATACATTAAATGAAATAAAAGAAACTATTGCTAAGAGAATAATAAATGGAAGTTTGTTTTCTTTATTAATTATTTTTTTTAACATTTGATTTTAATTAAATTTTTTAAATTCAACGACAACTACGTTTAAAAAAAGCCAAAATATAATTACACTTAAATAAAATAGAAAATCTCTTATCTCGATTACACCTTTAGTTATGGACTCGAAGTGTGTTAAAAAACTCATAGATGAGATTGTATTTACAAAAAATTCAGGAGACCATACTTTAAAAAAGTTTAAAACGATATCAACGCCAGACATAGTAAAAATAAAACAAACTGTGGCAGCAATCACAAAAGCTATCACTTGATTTTTAGTTATAGCAGAAATACAAGATCCGATAGATAAATATGCGCCTGACATAAACAAACTACCAACGTAACCTGCAAGAATAACTCCATTATCTGGTTGACCTAAATAATTAACTGTAATCCAGATTGGAAATGTTAAAATTAAAGCAATAAATATAAATATCCATGCAGCGAAGAATTTACCTAAAACAGCTTGAGTTGTTGTTAAAGGTAGAGTCATAAGCAATTCTATCGTCCCTGCTTTTCTTTCTTCAGCCCATAACCGCATTGTAACAGCAGGTATTAATAAAATATAAACCCATGGATGAAATGCAAAAAAAGCATTTAAATCAGCTTGACCTCTAACAAAAAAATTTCCTAAATAAAAAGTAAATGATCCTATTAGTGTCAAAAAAATAACTATAAAAACATATGCAAGAGGAGTGGAAAAATAACTTGCCAGCTCTCTTTTTACTATATTTAACAATACATTCATAATTATTATTTATTTAAAGTAATTTCTCTAAAAATGTTATCTAAGTTATTGTTTTTAAATATTTTTTTTAGTTCTCTTGGTTTATTATCTATAATCTTTTTTCCTCTCGCAATAATGCAAGCTCTGGAACAGACAGCATCTACTTCCTCCAAAATATGGGTAGAAATAATAATTGCTTTTTTCTTACCCATATCATTTATTAAATTTCTAACGTGATGTTTCTGATTTGGATCTAAACCATCTGTTGGTTCATCTAAAATTAATATTTCAGGGTTGTGTATTAAGGCTTGCGCTAATCCTACTCTTCTTTTGTAACCTTTAGAAAGAGTATCAATAGGCTGATTTATTACGTCTGTTATTTCTGTTTGGACTACAACGTTGTCGAAAGCTACTTTAAATTCATGCAAGTTCATTCCACGAGTATTTGCAACAAACTTCAACATATTTTTTGGGGTCATATCACCATACAATGGGGCGCCTTCAGGAAGATATCCAATTAATTTTTTACACTCAATAGAATCTGTTTCAACGTTCATATCTTTAACTTTAATTATTCCATCTGTGGGTTTTATAAAACCGGTAATCATCTTCATTGTAGTTGATTTTCCTGCTCCATTTGGACCTAAGAAACCGAGAACCTCTCCTTTTTTTACATGCATTGTTAAATTATCTACTGCCGTAAAATTATCAAATTTTTTTGTTAAATTTTTAATTGATATCATTTTAATTATTTAATTTAATAAGCCATTGATGGAACTCTTATTTTTTTTATTTTAACAACCTTTTTTTTTATAACTTTTTCTGGTTCACTTAATTCAAGTATATTATTATTTCTAATAAAATTTTCTCTATTTATTTCTTCACAAATTTTTTTCAATTTTAAAGTCCTTGCTAATGAACAATCTTTATTAAAAAAATAAGATAAAGCATGATCAGTTGTTGTTTTATCAGTAGCAACATATGAAACTACGTCAACACTGTTCTTTGTGTAATTCAAACTGTCAATAATACTTTGTAGTGACATAGAACAACTATTTAAAGCTATAAAAAAGAAGAAAAAGATTATTTTAAAAATTTTTTTAATCATCTATTAATTTGCCTCAAATAAATGTATTTGCTCACCACTTTTTAAATCATAAATAATTATTCTATAATTTTGATCTAATTTAATAGTTAATATTAATTTATCATCTGAAATATTCGCATTCATAACTTTACTATTTGGTGTTATTTGCAATTTTTTTAACTCATTTCTTATTTCGTTTTCTGGAAAAATGTATGTTTTTTTTGAAAATAATCTATCAAACACAATATAAATAACAGCTGCTGTTCCAAAAAATATTAGCAGTCCCATTATAATTACTATAGATTTTAAATATTTCATATAATTTTTTTAAATGTGTTTTAAAAATATAAAAATTTTGTTCGAAGATAAAGACTTAATTGTAATAGATAAGCCTAGTGGGTTAACTGTTCATCCTGGTGCCGGCAATGAAAAGCGTACTTTAGTTGATTTTTTAAAGAAAAAATATGGAAATAAATTGTCAAATTTATCAGGGAAAGATAGGCCAGGGATAGTCCATAGATTAGATAAGGATACAAGCGGTTTGTTAATAGTTGCTAAAAATAACAATACTCATCAATTACTTCAAAAAAAGTTTAAGAATAAACAAATAAATAGACTTTATTTAGCGGTAGTTTGGGGGTTAATGAATAAAAATAAAGGGAGTTTTGAAATGAATATTGGTAGAAATCCAAAAAACAGGAAAAAATTTTCAATACTACAAACAGGTGGTAAGACTGCAATAACAAATTATGTAGTTAAAAATAACTTTTCAAACGTAGCATCTTTAGTTGAATGCAAATTATTAACAGGAAGAACTCATCAAATAAGGGTGCATTTTTCTAGTTCAGGCAATTCTTTGATAGGTGATAAAAAATACGGGAAGAATAAATCTAAATTGCTCAAGAATGTGGATAAGTCGTTAGCTAAACACATAATTAGTTTTGAAAGACAGGCTCTACATGCCTATTTTATAAGCTTCATTCATCCAATAAAAAAAGAAAAAATTGAATTAAAATCTAAAATACCAAGTGATTTCAATAACTTAATTGATAAATTAAAGTTAATTTAATCTCTTGACAAGTGTCGTATAATTATGAGAAACTGTGGATAAGTGGTAAAATAAATTTTAATTAATAGAATCGTTGTATAAATAACAGATTCTATTGATTTTTTAAAGGTAATAAATATGACAGCTATTTTTAGACACCTACCAAGAATCACTTCAGAATCAGGATTAAATAGATATTTACAAGAAATAAGAAAATATCCTCTTTTGGAACCTGAGTACGAAAGGGATTTAGCAATGAAATGGACTAAAAAAAAGGATATTGAATCCGCTCATATTCTAGTAACTAGCCATTTAAGATTAGTGGCTAAAATAGCGATGGGTTATAAAGGGTACGGGCTACCTATTAATGAATTAATATCTGAAGGAAATATAGGCATGTTAGAATCTATAAAAAGATTTGATTATAAAAGAGGTTTTAGGTTAGCAACTTATGCAATGTGGTGGATAAGAGCTTCTATTCAAGAATATATACTACATAGCTGGTCCTTGGTAAAGATGGGTACAACTGCTGCGCAAAAGAAATTATTTTTTAATTTAAGAAAAATTAAATCAAGTTTAAGAGCTTATGAGGAAGGTGATATGTTGCCTGAAAATGTAAATACAATTGCAAAAAATTTAAATGTATCAAAAAAAGAAGTTACGGAAATGAACAGAAGATTAGCGGGGCCAGATCATTCTTTAAATGCACCACTAAAAGAAGACGGTGAAGGAGAGTGGCAAGATTGGTTAGTTGATGGTTCTCCAACACAAGAGCATTTAATATCTAATTCTCAAGAACTAGATCAAAGAAAAGATTTGTTAGCCAAGGCTATAAATGTTTTAAGTCCAAGGGAAAAATATATAATGATCGAAAGAAGATTAAAAGATAAGCCAAAAACTTTGGAAGATTTAAGCAACCATTATAAAATTTCTAGAGAAAGAGTTAGACAGATTGAAGTAAGAGCGATGGAAAAATTAAAAAAATCTGTAAAAAATTTACTAATAAAAAAGAACCTCGAAAGAGAAGAAATTTCTGCTTTTTAAAGGCATTTGTCTATATTAAGTTATTCTTTTTAAATTTATAATATCGTTTCTTTCTGGACCATTAGATAAATAAACTATTGGAACATTTAAAAGCGCTTCAATAACTTTAATAAATTTTTGTGCTTTTTTAGGCAGATTTCTTTTATTTTTAATTCCTGTAGTTTTTTCACACCACCCTTTTAAAGTTTTATATAAAGGTTTAACATTATTTAAATCTTTATTTGAGCTAGGCATAAAATCAATATTTTTTTTACCCATCTTATATTTATAACAAATTTTTATTTCTTCAAAATTGTCCAACACATCAATTTTTGTTAAAGCTATGAAGTCTATTCCAGCAATATTTATAGCTTTTTTGCACTGCACAGCGTCAAACCATCCACATCTTCTAGGACGGCCTGTAACACTTCCAAATTCATGTCCATTTTTTGCTAATTCTAACCCAATCTTTGATTTAAGTTCAGTGGGAAAAGGGCCCTCGCCTACTCTTGTGGTATATGCTTTCATTATTCCTAAAATATGTCCTATTTTTGATGGTTTTAATCCTAAGCTCGAAGCTGCTGTTGCCGGAATTGTGTTACTTGATGTTACAAATGGAAAAGTTCCATGATCTATATCAAGCATTAACCCCTGAGCCCCTTCAAATAAAAGTTTTTTTTTAAAAAATAATTTACTATTCACAAATTCATTTATATTAACTGAAAAAGGTAATATTTTTTTTCTTATTGAAAGTAATAATTTAAAAGTTTTCTTAAAAGAAATTTTTTTTTGTGAAACACTTTTTAAAAAAATATTATGAAAGTTTATTAGATTATTTAATCTAGTTTTAAGTGTATTTGTATCTTCTAAGTCATATATCTTCAAGCCACGTCTTGCTATTTTATCTTCATAACATGGGCCTATTCCTCTTCCTGTAGTACCAATCTTTTTTTTTGATAATTCTTTTTCTCTAGCTTTATCAATCAAAGAATGAAATGGTAATAAAATAGAAGCATTGTTTGCAATCTTAAGATTGTTCGTAGATATGTTGATTTTTTTTTTTTTTAATAAATTTATTTCATTTAATAAATGAATCGGATCTATAACTACGCTACTTCCAATTATACATAATTTATTTCTAATTAATCCTGATGGAAGAATACTTAATATAAATTTTTCCTTACCTATTACTATAGTATGTCCTGCATTATGTCCTCCTTGAAATCTTAAAACAGCATCAAACTTGCCGCATAAATGATCTACTATTTTGCCTTTTCCTTCATCACCCCATTGAGCACCAACTATTGTGAGATTTTTCATTTTAATGGTCTAACTTTATTATTTTTTAGAATAAACTTACAACCGTGTAATTTAGCTATTTTTTTATCACTATTCTGACTAATATTTTGAATTGTAACCCATCCTTTTTTTCTTAAATTATCTAAAGATTTATCAAAAGCACTATTATAAGAAATTAAAATTTTTTTTTTATTATTTTTTGAAATTTTTTTTAATTGTAAAAATTGATTTAAAAGAAAAGTTGAACCTACAGCATCTTTTTTATTAGAAGTCAAATAACGACCGCCTCTACAAACTTCTTTGTTTGAATTTAAGCAAAATATGCTAAATGTTATACCTGTATAATATTCAAACCCTCTGTGATCTAGTAAATCTAAAGAAATTTTATATTTATCATAATTCTTATTCGCTAATAAAGAACATACTTCAATAAAATCTTTAATAATCTTATTGGCGTTTTTCCCAAATTTTATTTTTTTTATTTTTTTTAAGTTTTTCTTTAGCGGACCTGAAGAATCAATTATTTTTTTTAAAATAGTATATAATTCAATATTATAATTATAAATTTCTTTTATATTCTTTTTAGCAACTAATTTTTTAAAAAAAATTCTTTTATTTAAAGCAATTTTAAAATCATCAAATATTTTTTCTAAAATTATTGGGACATTTACATCTATACTGATTTTTTTAAAATTAATTTTTTTCAATGAATCTAAACTCAAGCCAATTATTTCAATATCAGCTAACAAATCTTTAGAACCAATAATTTCAACCCCTGCTTGTTTAAATTGTCTATCAGAAGATAATTTTGGTTTATCAGCTCTAAAAACATCTCCAAAATAACATAAGCGTAATGGTTTTGGCAACCCAAACAACCTGTCTTCAGCTATCCTAGCTAATTGTGTAGTAATATCATGTCTTAAAGATATCTTCTCTTTTGTTAAAGGATCTAAAAAAGATAAAGTTTTCTTATTTAATAATTTATTTTTTTCATCCGTTAGTGTTTTTTCATATTCGATAATTGGAGGTTCTATAAATGAATAACCCCATTTATTAAAATTATTTAGTAATTTTTTTCCATATTCAAATTGAAGATTTGCATCGTTAGTTAAAACATCTCTGAAACCAATTGGAAGTAATTTTTTTTTTTGATTCATATATTATATGTTATAATAATTGAAAAAATTATTGCTACATTTTTTAATGTCTCTTAGGGGAGCATTAATAGCTGAGAAAAAAACCCTTAAGACCTGAACTAAATAATATTAGCGGAGGGAAAGAGACTAGCTCTCCCAACTATTTAAATAATGAAAAAAAAAATTAATAATAAAACAAATAAAAATATTACAATTGGCCCGTTTCCTTCATCTGAGAAAATTTATATTAAAGGAAGAATATTTTCTGATTTAAAAGTACCTGCTAGACAAATTAATCTATCAAAAAAAGCAACGCCAAATAAAATTCTTATTTATGATAGCTCAGGAGTTTATTCGGAATTTAAAAAAGAAAATGAAGTTAATATAAATTTAGGTTTAAAAAAAAATAGAAAAAAATGGGTAGATAAAAATAAATCTTTGCAAAAATATAAAGGAAGAGAAGTAAATTATAAAGACAATGGTTTTACCAAGCAAAATAAAAAAATTATCGAAATTTTTAAAAATAAAAAGAATGTATATAAGGCAAAAAATAATAATTGTATTACTCAGCTTCATTATGCAAAGAAAAAAATAATTACTCCTGAAATGGAGTATGTTGCTATTAGGGAAAATGAATTACGAGAAGAAAAAAAAGAAGAATCAAAAAAAAATGGCTTTCCTAGAATAATAACGCCAGAATATGTAATGAATGAAATTGCAATTGGAAGAGCGATCATCCCTTCAAATATAAATCATTTAGAATTAGAACCAATGATAATTGGTAAAAATTTCTATGTTAAAATTAATGCGAACATTGGAAATTCAGCTGTTACATCTGACGCGGTAAATGAAGTTGAAAAAATGGTTTGGGCTATAAGATGGGGCGCAGATACTATTATGGATTTATCTACTGGGAAAAATATTCATAATATTCGTGAATACATTATAAGGAATTGCCCGGTACCTGTTGGAACAGTTCCTATTTATCAAGCTTTAGAGAAAGTTGAAAGTCCAGAGGATTTAACTTGGGAAGTTTATAGAGATACCTTAATTGAGCAAGCAGAACAAGGTGTTGACTATTTTACAATTCACGCAGGTGTAAAATTATCATATATACCTCTAACTGCAAAAAGAACTACCGGGATAGTTTCTCGTGGAGGGTCTATCTTGGCTAAATGGTGTTTAGCTCATCATAAAGAAAACTTTTTATATACTAAATTTAAAGAAATATGTGAAATCATGAGAAGTTATGATGTCTCATTTTCTTTAGGAGATGGTTTGAGACCTGGGTCTATAAATGATGCCAATGACAAAGCTCAGTTTGCAGAACTTGAAACTTTAGGGGAATTAAACAAAATCGCTTATGAAATGGATTGTCAGGTTATGATTGAAGGACCAGGACATGTTCCTTTAAATTTAATTAAAGAAAACGTTACTAAGCAATCTAAAATATGTAATGAAGCACCTTTTTATACCTTAGGACCTCTTACAACTGATATAGCGCCAGCATACGATCATATTACAAGCGCAATTGGCGCTGCAATGATAGGTTGGTACGGAACTGCTATGTTGTGCTATGTTACGCCAAAAGAACATCTTGGGCTACCTGATAAGGAAGATGTAAAAGAAGGTGTAATTTCATACAAAATAGCTGCTCATGCTGCCGATATAGCTAAAGGACATCCCGGAGCAATGATTAGAGACAATGCTCTTAGTCAAGCAAGATTTGAATTTAGATGGAGAGATCAATTTAATTTATCTTTAGATCCTGAAAAAGCAGAATCATTTCATGATGAAACATTGCCATCTGAAGGAGCAAAAGTTGCTCAATTTTGTTCTATGTGTGGGCCTAAATTCTGCTCAATGCATATAACTCATGACATAAGAAATTATGTAAAAAAAGGAATGAAAGATATGTCTAAAAAATATTCAAATTTTAATAAATATAAATCTTCTAAAAAGATTCCAGTAATGAAAGATACAATTTAAACTACTTATTCGATGAGCTCTCTTTTAGAAAAAAAAATTTTAAAGAGCAAAGACTTTAAATTCTTAATAAAAAGAAAGTCGTTTGTTTGTTGGACACTTTCTACCATTACACTTTTAACATATTTTTCTTTTATACTGCTAGTTGCATTTTTCCCAGAAGTATTAGGAAAAAAAATTTCAGATAGCTCTATTATAACAATTGGAATTCCTATCGGGGTTTCGATTATACTTTTAGCTTTTTTGTCAACAGGCATTTATGTTTTTATAGCTAATAAATTTGACAAAATAGAAAAATTAATCATTAAAAAGAATAAATGACAAATTATCCTGCTATTACAATGTTTTTCATATTTGTTTTTGCAACTCTTATGATAACTTACTGGGCAGCAAAAAGAACAAAATCTCGTTCTCATTTTTATGCTGCAGGTGGAAAAATTACCAGCTTACAAAATGGTTTAGCAATAGCTGGAGACTACATGTCAGCTGCATCTTTTCTAGGAATATCAGGCTTGGTTTACTTATCCGGGTATGATGGTCTAATTTATTCAATTGGGTTTCTTGTGGGATGGCCAATTATATTATTCTTACTTGCAGAAAGATTAAAAAATTTAGGTGATTATACATTTGCCGATGCCACATCTCATCGGTTAGATCAAACAAAAATAAGATGTCTAGCTGCGTGCGGTTCATTAGTAACAGTAGCCTTGTATTTAATAGCTCAAATGGTAGGTGCGGGAAAATTGATTCAACTATTATTCGGATTACCGTACGAGTTTGCTGTGGTTATAGTTGGAGTACTTATGATTTTATATGTAAGCTTTGGCGGCATGATAGCAACTACTTGGGTTCAAATTATAAAAGCAATTTTACTTTTATCTGGTGCAACTTTTATGACAATAGCAGTTATGTGGTCTACTGGTTTGAATTTTGAAACTCTTTTTCAAAATGCAATAAAAGTTCACCCTAAAAATTTTGAAATAATGCAGCCTGGTGGCTTAATATCTGATCCTATTTCAGCAATATCGCTTGGAATAGCTCTAATGTTTGGGACTGCTGGTCTGCCACATATTTTAATGCGTTTTTTTACAGTTAAAAATGCGAAAGAAGCACGCAAATCTGTTTTCTTTGCAACTGGTTTTATTGGTTATTTTTATATATTAACATTCATAATAGGTTTTGGAGCAATAATGTTGATTTCTACAAACCCTGAATTCTTAAATGCAGATGGTGGATTATTAGGTGGAAACAATATGGCTGCAATACATTTGGCAAAGGCTGTTGGAGGAGACATGTTTTTAGGTTTTATATCAGCAGTTGCCTTTGCTACTATACTTGCCGTTGTTTCAGGACTTACACTTGCAGGAGCGTCTGCTGTTAGTCACGACTTATATGCTTCGGTCTTTAAAAAAGGAAAAATTAAAGAAAAAGATGAATTGTTTGTTTCCAAAATCTCAGCTGTTGTATTAGGGTGTATTGCAATCTTTTTAGGTATTGTATTTGAAAAACAAAATGTTGCATTTATGGTTGGGCTTGCTTTTGCGGTAGCAGCAAGTGCAAACTTTCCTATATTATTCCTTTCTATGTATTGGAAAAAACTTACATCATGGGGCGCGTTAATAGGAGGCGGAGCCGGTCTTATAACAGCAACGATACTAGTAATTCTTGGTCCAGCAGTATGGGTAGATGTTTTTAAATTTGAAAATCCAATATTTCCATATAAATATCCAGCTTTATTTTCGGTATCTATTGCATTTATTATTACTTGGATTTCCTCAATTGTTGATAAAAGCGATAATTCTAGAATTGAAATAGAAAAATTTGATAGTCAATTTGTTAAGTCCCAAATTGCTATAAAAAAGGTCTAAAGAAGCAAAAAGGACCAATTTCTTGGTCCTTTTTTACTCTACACCTTCACCGTGTCGGGATCAAATTCGGGAGGGTGAAAACTTTAACTCTTAGCTGATTGATCTTTTATTAAGTAACCAGCAAATGATAGCTAACGCAACAAGACCAACAACACCATTGTTTCCAAGTTGGTTTAACAATGAGGTAATATTGGCTACCACATCAGTACCAATAAAAGGAACGGCGCCAGGGTAAAGTAGACCAGCTACGATACCAAACGCAATAAGCATTAACCCTACTTCAGTTAGGGCTCCGATCCATCTTTTAGCTACATTTAAGGCATTCATACTTGCCCCCTATAAAAAAATTAGTAATTATACATAATTACTACATATAGTAGTATTCCCTTATAATACACTTAATATAGTAGATTAAAAGTAAAAAATTAAATATAAATACTATATGTTGTAATTTAGCAACAGTACTTTTTAGCAAATTAAAAAATTAATTACTAAATACTTTTTTTTATTTCTTTTTCTATTTTTTGAGATAATAGCTTGATTTCATTAATTTTTTTGCCTTCAACAAGCAGTCTTATCATAGGCTCTGTGCCTGATTTTCTTACTAAAACTCTAGAATTATTAACAATCTTATTGTTATATGATTTAGATAAAGCACGAATTTTTATATTCTTTTTATAATTAGAATCTTTAAATATGATGTTCTTTTGTATCTGAAAATGCGAATTATATAGATTAAATAACTTACTAGCTTTTTCTCCATAATCTAAAATTATTTTAATTAAATACAAACCTATGAATAGCCCGTCTCCTGAAGGACCATAATTTTTTAAAATAATATGACCTGATTGCTCTCCGCCCAATAAGCATTTTTTTTTTTTAATTAACTCGTAAACAAATTTATCTCCAACTTTTGCCCTATAAAATTTTAAACCTATACTTTTTATGTATAACTCAAGACCTCTATTAGACATTAAAGTTCCAATTACAGAATTTATTTTTAAACTTTTTGTATTGACAAAATATTTAGCCAAACAAGCTATAATTTTATCTCCATCAATTATTTTACCTTGTTCATCGCAACATATTACCCTATCCCCATCACCATCAAATGAGATGCCAAAATCTGCTGATCTTTTTTTTACTTCCTCACTTAAAACATTTGGATAAAGAGATCCACATTTATAATTTATATTTCTACCATTTGGCTTATTTTTTATAAAAAAACATTTAACTTTTAAATTTGAAAAAACATACTTTGAAATTTTATATGTTGAACCATTAGCACAATCAACTACTACTTTTAATTTACTTGATAGTTTCTTTTTTTTTAAAATTGAAATAATTTTTTTTATATAAATCGTATAAGAATTTTTTATTTTTTTTAT
>PTKO01000017.1 GCA_002937775.1 Alphaproteobacteria bacterium MarineAlpha6_Bin4
TGAATTTTTTATAATTTAAAAACAAATTTTCAAGAATTTTTGTTTCATGCCCTTCCACGTCCATTCTAATTAAGTCTGGAAATCCTTCTTTTAAACAAATATCTATAAGTTTAAAAGTCTTTACTTTAATACTTTTTTTATTATTTAATAATTTTTCACTGCTTCCTTCATAATGAAATGTGCCTAAATTAAAATGCTCAGATGTGTAAAATTTATTATAACTATTATTATTTGAAACAGCTCCTTTTATAACAATAGTTGATTTTTCTTTATTAAGTTGTAAATTTTTTTTTAATAACTCTATATTTTCATCTACTGGTTCTACAGCAACAATCTTTCCTTTTTCACCTATAAGATTTCTCTCAATTAAAACATAGTATCCTATATTTGCTCCTATATCTAATACCTGCATATTTTTTTTTAAAGTTTTTTCAAGTATAATTTTATGATCCATTTCTCTTTCACCAAATAACATTAAAGTTCTGGACAACCCTCGATCTTTTATATTTAAAAGCATTTTAAAATTGTAAATATTCTTTTTTAAATAATTATTTCTTAGAATAAATTTGTTAAATATAAATTTGGTATAATTGGCTAAAGAATAAAAAAAAGAAACCCAACCTCTTCTTTTTATAACTATTATTGAATTTTTTATTTTCATTTTAAAAAAAATACTAATTAAAATTATTTTTTCTCCAATTTATATATACAAGCACTGTCCATATTTTGTTTTGCCAGTTTCTTTTATTCTCAATATGTTCATTAAATGTTTTTTTTATACTTTTCTTATCTATTACTCCATCATCATAATCTGTATTATAAATTAAATCATACGCCCATTCTTTTAAAGGTCCTCTTAACCAATCCATTAAAGGAACAGAAAAACCCATTTTGGGTCTATTTAATAATCCTTTTGGTATTTTTTTAGAAAGAATTTCTCTTAAAATTACTTTAGTTTGGTTATTGTAGATTTTCATTTCTTGGGGAAGATTGAATGCAAATTCAACAATTCTATGATCTAAAAAAGGAACTCTTACTTCTAAGCCATGTGCCATACTAGCTCTATCAACTTTAGTTAAAATATCATTTGGCAAATAAAATTTAGTGTCAAAAAATTGCATTTTTTCAATATAATTCTTTGCATCTACATCAAACTCAATAGTTCCCTTTCTGTTAATTAATATGTCTTTATTAAATGGAATTTCATTTTTTGGATAAAAAGAAAGCAAATGGTTATAAACTGAATTAAAATCTCTAATTTTTAAAATTTCAGCAAATTTTTGTAACTTGTCACTATTAATTTTTTTATTAAATTTATCACCAAAAATTGAAAGGAAAGCATCTAAGCCTGTAGGTGGTAATTTTAAAATTAAATTAGAAATACTCTTTCTTAATTGTAATGGTAAAAAGTAAAAAATTTTTTTTATTTTTTTTGCAAATAGATATCTGTTATAGCCAGCAAATAATTCATCTCCGCCATCCCCTGATAAACATACAGTAACTTTCTCTTTCATTAATTTTGATAATAAATAAGTCGGTAGCTGACTTGAGTCTGCAAAAGGCTCATCAAATTCATTTAATATTGTTGGAATATTATCTAAAATTTCTTTAGAATTTAAAAATAAATTTACATGGTTAGTTTTTAGAATTTTTGCTATAGAATTTGAATATTCTGTTTCATCAAAAAAAGTTTTATCAGTAAATCCTACTGAATAAGTTTTAATATTTCTATCTTTAATTATTTTTTGCATAAATAAAGTTATTACAGAGCTATCTATACCACCTGACAAAAAACATCCTATTGGTACATCTGATATTAAATGCTCAGAAACAACTTTTTCTAGCAAATTATTAAATTCTTCTTTTAATATATTGGGTGCAACGGAACTAGTATCTTTACTATCAAATTTATTTTTTAAATCCCAATATCTTTTTATTTTATATTTACCATTAAAATTTATTTCTAAATAACAACCTGGATTTAACTGATTTGTTGATTCATAAATGCTACTAGGCGATGGTATGTAACCAAATTGGAAATAATTTAGGAGAGTATCAATATTTAATTCTTTTTTCCAATATTTGCATTTTAAAAAACTTTTAGGTTGTGAACCAAAATACATAATATCTTTTTGGATAGACCAATAAAGAGGTTTGATCCCCAATCTATCTCTTACTAAAAATAATTTTTTTACTTTATTATCCCAAACACTAAAACTAAACATTCCTGCAATCTTTGTTAAAGCTTTTTCAAGTCCCCAAAAACTTATTGCTTCTAATAAAATTTCTGTGTCACAATTGCTATTAAAAATTACACCTAGATTAGATAATTCTTTTTTTATATCTAAATAATTATATATTTCACCATTGTATGCGATTACATATCTTTGGTTTCTTGATATCATTGGTTGAAGTCCTAATTTGGAGATTTCTATAATAGACAGTCTTCTATGACCTACGCAAAAATTATTTTTTTTATCTAACCAAATATTTTTATCATCTGGACCGCGGCTTATTAAAGAATCGCGCATTTTCTTTACAATAGGAACTAATTCGTTAGATCTTAGTTTTTTTTTAAGATCCCAAATACCTGCAAAACCGCACATTTTATTTTTTTAGAATTTTTGATAAATAACTTTTATAAGGGCCTTCTGAAATTAGGCCTTTTAGATTTTTTAATTCTTCTTTAGAAATCCAATTATTATTAAAAGAAATTTCTTCTAAACAAGCTACCTTTAAACCTTGTCCTTTTTCAATTGTAGCAATAAAGTTATTTGCGTTTAATAAAGAATCCGGTGTTCCAGTATCTAGCCATGCAAAACCTCTACCAAAAGCTTCAACTTTCAATTGTTTTTTTTTTAAATAAACTTTGTTTACATCAGTTATTTCTAATTCCCCTCTATTTGATGGCTTGAGTGATTTAGCTATTTTTACTACTTGGTTATCATAAAAATACAAGCCCGTAACTGCTAAATTTGATTTTGGTTTTTTTGGTTTTTCTACAATTCTCTTTGCTAAGTTATTTTTATCTAATTCAACAACTCCGTATCTTTCGGGGTCATTTACTTGATAAGAAAATATAGTTGCTCCATGTTTATTTTCATTAGCTCTAATTAATTTTTCAGTAAAGCCTTGTCCATAAAATATATTATCTCCTAATATTAATACGCAATTTGATTTTGATATAAATTTTTCTCCTATAATAAAAGCATCTGCTATGCCTTTAGGTTCCTTTTGAATTTTATAAGATAACCTTATTCCTAAATGGCTACCATTTCCAAGCAAAGATTTAAAACTAGTTAAGTCTTCTTTTCTAGTTATTATTAATATATCACTTATTCCCGCTAACATTAGAACTGATAAAGGGTAATAAATCATTGGCTTATCATATATATGAAGTAATTGTTTGTTTACTGCGAAAGTAATAGGAAAAAGTCTACTGGCTCTTCCAGCTGCTAAAATAATCCCTTTTGTATTATTAAATTTATTTAAATTCAACTCTTCCTAATCTCTCTCCTTTATACTTCTTTTTTTGTATTTCTTTCCACCAATGTTTATTCTCTAAGTACCACAAAACAGTCATTTTTAATCCATTTTTTAGATTTATTTTGGGTCTCCATTTTGTTTCTCTTATAATTTTTTTTATACTATTAGCATATCTTTTATCATGTCCTGGTCTATCAGTTACAAAATTTATTAGTTTTGAATAACTTTGTTTATTATTTCTTGGAATTATTTCGTCTAATATTTTACATATATTTTTTACTATATTGATGTTAGTTGTTTCAACATTATTACCAATATTATAAATTTGCCCTACTTTTCCTTTATTAATTAAATTAATAATTGCATCGTTATTATCATCAACATGTATCCAATTTCTAATTTGCAAACCATTTCCATAAATATTAATTTTTTTTTCATTTAAAGCGTTAATGATACTTAGCGGAATTAACTTTTCAGGAAATTGAAACTGACCATAATTATTAGATGATCTAGGTATTATAACTGGTAGTTTATAAGTTTTATAATAAGAAAGAGCTATTTGCTCAGAAGAAGATTTTGAAGCAGAATAAGGAGAACTGGTTGATATTTCAGAATTTTCCAAAGCCTTGCCCTTTTTAATTGAACCATAAACTTCATCTGTAGAAACTTGGATAAATCTAAAATTATTTTTTTTTCTTTTATTTAATTTAAAGAAAAATTCTTTTATTAAATTAATAAAATTAAAAAAACTTAATATATTTGTTTTAATAAATATTTCAGGGTTATCTATTGATCTATCAACGTGCGTTTCTGCGGCAAAATTTATTACAAAATCTGGTTTATATTTTTTTAAAATATATTTAATTTTTTTTATATTTCCTATGTCAGTTTTAATAAATTTATGGTTACTATATTTTAATAAATCTTTAATTGTGCTAATTGAACCTGCGTAAGTTAAATTATCAATGTTAATAACTTTAATATCACTTTTTTTTATTATAGATCTTACAAAATTAGATCCTATAAAACCTGCTCCGCCTGATACTAGGTATGTTTTCATAATATTTAATATGTGCTTTTATTTAGTTGTTTAAACAAATTTGCTTTATATCCTTTTATCACTTTTTTAATAAAAAGTATTGTTTGTTTTCTAGAATCTGGATTATAGCAATTAAGGTATTTAATAAAAAAACTATTTATTTTTTTTTTATTTTTTATTAGCTTAAGCTTATTTTTTAAACTTAAATCAATACTTTTAATATATTTGTTATGCGTATCTACAAAGTAAACTATGTCCTTATCTTCATTATAAAAAATGTCTTTTTTATATTTTGTTTTAGGTTCGTCAAAAATTGGCACTATTGGTGCAACCCCTAAAGCAACTGACTCTAGCACTATGGTGCTATTAAAACATATAATATTATTTGATTTTTCAATAAGGTTTAAAGAATTTTCATCTGTAATCTTTAAATTCTTTATTTCTTTTATATTTTTACCTGTCACTCTTTTAACAAAATCTTCAATAATTTTTCTGTATCTCTTGTTAGTTACTAAATCAAGTCTTTTTGGTTTTATGTAAAAATTAATATCTTTATTTTTTTCTGCTGACTTAATAAAAATTTTGTAAGTATTTAAAAACATTTTGGCAAATCCTTCATTATGTTCTTCTGAAAAATATAATTTATAAATATCTAAACTTTTTAATGATCTTGCGTATTTTTTTGGTTGTAAATTTGTAGTAAATGGTGTGCTCATAAATAATGTTATAGATTTTTTTTTATTACTTTTTTTTTTTCTTGAAAAAATGTGATCAAATCTTAAATTACCCACATTCTCAACATAATTATCTAAAAAAAGTTTTTTTTTTTTAATTACTTTTTTTATATTTTCATTAATAACACCAATAGCGGTACCAGGAAATTTTTGTTTTACTTTATTATATTCATCAAATCTTTTTTCCAATTGATATGTATTATGATCTGAATATTCCTTAAATAGAGAAATAAAAGGTATCCCGCCATTATGAAATCCAGAAGCCCATGCTTGCTCAGAGGTATATTTTAGACCACATGTAATTCCACAATCAATATTGGCAAAGTTTGAAAGATTTTTTGATATTATTTTTATAAATTCTTCTTTTTTCTTTCTCTCATCTATAATTTGCTTATCTTTTTCCATATAATAATTTAAACTAATCGGCTTATCAAAAGCTATTTCTTCATTTATATTCTTTTTAGTTTTATAACTTTGATTGTTCAAAGAATAATTAAGAAAATTTCTTGCGTAAAAAATAGTGTTGATAAATCTAATTATTTTATTTGGTATCTTATACAAAGCAATTTCTTGATCATTTTTTAAAACATCTAAACTAGCTTTCCATCTTTTATCTGAAAAAATTAAAAATTTTAAACATTTTATTTTTTTTTTTTGATTTAATTTTTTTAAACTTAATAATATTATAAAACTTACCACATAAGCTATTAACGAATTTTGTAGAGTTTTTTTTAAAAAAAACTTTAGATATAAAAAAAAATTATTCATTAAAATTTTTATTGATAATAAAAATTATAAAAAGATTTATCTTTTCTTAAATTCTCAGAATTTCCTATTGCAGCTGCCAAAAGATTTCTATTAATATTTACTCGGTTATTTTTTATTTTACAATCAACATAACCGCATCTTTTTTTTATGGAATCCTTTACATCTTTTACTATTTCATATTCCTTTATATTTAAAAAAACCATTGGTGTGTCGGTTCTCATTGCTTCAAGAAAAGCTGTATTTTGAATACAGTCAAAAATTAATAAGTCAAATTTCTTTATTACTTCCATAAAAGGGTCTTTAAATAATTTAAACTTATGGAAATTTAACAAAGTTTTTGGAAATTTAGGGCGAGAAACTGGATGAGGTTTTATATTAATTTTATAATTTAATGAATTTAATGAATTAAACAATTTTATTTGCCAATCATAATACATAATATCAGGATAAAGATATGTATCGCCTACAAAAATGTTGTGATCGGTAAATACTCGTGGAACATAAAGTACATTATCTTTTTTTATTAAAGTATTTTTTTTTTTGTAAAATTTTACGTGTTTAGTATTTACACTTAATATATTATTTTTCTTAAAGTCTTTATTAACAAAATTTTTTATAAAATTTCTTTTTATAGCTAATTTCATATATTTTGAAAATGTATAAAAAAAATCTATATGAGCTAATTCTAATATATTTTTAGCATTTTGTTTTACGCAGCCTGTACTCATTCCATGATCAAATCCGTAAATTATTCCTCCAGATTTTCTAACTAAATATGAAAATATTCTATGATAAAAAACTCCCGATGTTCCAATCCACATCTTTTTTGGCAAAAATTTTTTACTTTTTTCTAACTCTTTTATAAAAAAATCAGTAAGAGAGAACCATTGAACAAATAAATCTGAAATATATTTTTTTTCGTTTTTATTTAAGTTTAAACCATAATTATTTAAATATTTAATTGTATCTAAAATTAACTTTTTTAATTTTTTTTCGTTATTTTTAATAGTATCTTTATTTATTTTTATTTTACCTGATGGAAACCAGTCTTGGAAATGGCTTGTCCTTAAATTAATCCTTTTTTTTAGATATTTACTTTGTAAATCAATAAGATAATTGTTAGAGAATGTAATTGTATGATTTTTATTAATTTTTTCTTTTTCTATATATGATAAATTACTTGTGTAAAAAAAATTTTTTATTTTTTTTAATTTTGTAAAAATTCTTTTTCTTTTTCGTAATCCATTTAAAATAATATCAATATCTTTAGGTAAGTTAAATTTTTTCTTGAATATAATTTTATCTACTAATTCATTGTATGTTTTTTTTTTAGCTATTTTATTCTTGCTTAAAAAAAATGAAAATTTTTTTGCTATATAAAAATTTGTTATATCTCTTCTTATATAAGGTATATGCATTATTAAAAAATCCATATCTCTTTTAGATCTCATATAATTTTCTAAAAAAATCAAAAATTTATTTTTAAAATTATTAATTTCACTATTTTTTAATGGCCAAAAAAAATTTTTTACACCATTTGAATCTATGTTTGTAAATTCAGGATTTAGAATAATATTTTTTTTTATATTCACTTATTTAATTTGTTTAAATTAAAAATTTTTTTGAATCTTTCCCAGTCTTCTTTAGTATCAATATCTATTCCATTATTTTCATCTTTTAGTAAAAAAGGTAAAACTTTTTTTGAATTCTTTAAATCATTAAATTTCTTTATTTTTTCATAATCAAAAAAATAAAACAACCCGGCATCATGATATAAAGGATCTAAAAATTGTGATCCTTTTAAAACCATTTTAGGGAATAGAGTTTTTAAAAAACCTTTTTTATCAGTTGACATAGACCAATATGGTGAAGTATTGAATTTTTTACAGCTCATTAATATATTTGGTTTGTCCTTTTTATATTTTTTATAAGCTTTAGAAAAGACAAAATTTGAAACCATTGCTGCAGTAGGCAATACAAAAAGAATTTCTTTATCATTGTTTTGTAATTTAATATATTTTGGTAAATCTTTATTTATAAGATCAATAAATCCTGCTTTATCGTTAGCAAGTTTCTTTTCCCTTAAAAATTCACAATTTGCACCAAACTTTTTAGATATTTTTTGAATTTTTTTAGAATCTGTAGAAACATATACTTCTTTTATAAATTTAAGTTTTTTTATATTTTCAATTACATAAGAAATTATTGGTCTCCCATTTATAACTTTTATATTCTTATTTTTTATTCTTTTAGATCCAGATCTAGCCGGTATATAAGCAAACATTCTATTTTTTTTTTAATAAATACATCGAGTCAATTTCTTTTTCATTAATCTTATTAAGCAAAAACTTTTGTTTAAGAAGCTTTAAATTTTTAAAAGTTTTTAAAAAAATACTTGCGAAATCAGCTTTCCATAACAAATTCTTTTTTTTTCTATAAATAATTTCTTTATAATTTTTTGAATAATACTCTGACCCCCATATAAATAATGAAGACACTCTATGCATTTCTTTTAATACAATTTTTATTTTTTTAGGATGAATATGTATTAAAACATTATTTGTGAAAACAAGATCAAAAGAGTTATTCTTAAAAGGCAATTTGTATATTGTTGATTGAACTCCATTAATCATATTAAAATTCTTTTTTAATTTTTTTAAACAATGATATTGCAATTCCACCCCATTTAAATTTTTATACCCCATCTTATAAAGGCATCTAAGCTGGCTGCCTATATTGCATCCTAGCTCTAAGATTTTAATTTTTTTGGGCACATTATTAAGAAAATTTTTATTTAATGTTTCTTTTGTAAAACCAAATCTATCTTTGTACATCTTATTCCACTCGGTGTATGTAAAAGTATTTCTATTTGTATATCTAACACCAAATTTTCCATCCCATACTTTTGATTGATAAATTTTTTTATTCATAATTAATATTCATTGCTAATTTGTTAATACAATCTTTTATTTTTGGCATAGGTTTGTTTAATAATTTTTCAATTTTAGTAACATTCATAATCATATTTTTTGGCCTATTAGCTGTTAAATTTAATTTATTAAAATTTTCATATGAAAAAGAGAATTTTTTTATTCCTAATTTTTTACTTATATTAAAAAGTAATTTTCCTTTTGATATACCATTTTTTGCGCCCAAATTAATTATTCCCTTAATTCTTTTATTTTTTATTATTTCTAAAATATAAAAACAAAGCTGATCAACATATAATGGGTTAAAATGAATGTCTTTTATAAGTTTTATTCTTTTTTTTTTCTTTATACTTTGAAAGAACCAATCTAATAATGACCCATTATGGTTGGGAAAAATTCCAAAAAAATTTGTTCTAATAATCACACTATCTTTATTAAATAAAACAATTTTTTCAGCAATATATTTTGTTAACGAATAAGAGTTTTGTGGACACGGGTTATTTTCTTTATTAAAACCAGAATTATTATAAATTTGATCCGTCGATAAATAAATAAATCTACAATTATTTTTTTTAGTCCAGTTAATTAAGTTTTTTGTAGTAATACAATTTATATCATAAGCTTTCTGGTAATTTTTCTCACATAGATCAACATTAGTTAAAGCTGCTAAATGTATTATTATATCTGGCCTAGCTTTGTTTAAAAAAATTTTAACTTTAGATTCTTTAGTTAAATCTAAATTAAATCCATTTACTGGTTTTTTTTTAAATCCAACAGAAAATAATTTATAATTTTTTTCTAAATAAGGAATTAAAGTGCTTCCAAGTTTGCCAGAGGCGCCAGTTAGGAATATTTTTTTTTTCATTGAAGAAAATCTTTTTAATATTCTTTTTCTAAAGAAACTAAAAGTGATTTTAATTCAGTTTCTTTAAGCCAATCTTTATTATTGTCACTTGAATACTCAAAATCTTCTTTGACTTTTATGCCATCGATTTTTTTATTTTTTTTTCTTACAGGATCCCATGCGTGTATATTAGGTTCTATAATATATCTATCTTTACATTCATAAGTATACCTTGAGTCATCTTTAGTGATCATTGTTTCGTGCAGTTTTTCTCCAGGTCTTATTCCAATTTCAATTTTTTTTTCGTTAGGACATAGAGAATTTATAAAATCAACAATCTTCATACTTGGTATTTTAGGAATATAAATCTCCCCACCTCTCATTTCATTTAATGATGATAAAACAAATTCTACTCCTTGTTCTAAAGTTATCCAAAATCTAGTCATTCTTTTATCTGTAACAGGAACTTTTTTTATTTTTTTTTCAATAATATCTTTTAAAATCCAATACAGGCTTCCTCTTGATCCGATTACGTTTCCATATCTAACTACAGAAAACCTTGATTTAGAATTTGCAGCTAAATGATTTCCTGCAATAAATATTTTATCTGAAGCTAGCTTGCTTGCTCCATAAATATTTACTGGATTTGCTGCTTTATCAGTTGATAATGCAATAGTTTTTTCAACATTACAATTTATTGCTGCGTATATAATATTTTCAGCCCCAATTACATTTGTTCTTATACATTCAAAAGGATTATATTCCGCTGTTGGTACATGTTTAAGAGCAGCGCTATGCACAATATAATCAACATCGTTAGCAGCCAAGATTAATCTATCTCTATCTCTTACATCGCCAATAAAAAATCTTAAACAATCTGAAAACTCTTTAAACTTATTAGCCATTATATTTTGCTTATGCTCATCCCTAGAAAATATAATTAATCTTTTTGGGTTATATGTTTTAAGAACCTTCTTAACAAAACTTTGCCCAAAAGAGCCTGTACCACCAGTAATAAGAACTGTTTTATTATTTAAATTAAGATTTGAATTATAAAAATTAAATTTTTTAGATTTCATTTTTTTTTATTATTTCTATTATTTTATCTGCGGCTAATTTATCCCCGTTCCATTCTAAATTGTTACATTTTTTGTTAAAACAAGAAAAATTTTTCTTTTTAGAATATTCTTTAATTAATTTTATTGCATTTTTTATATTATTTGGATTTAAACCCATATTAATTTTTGATAAATTTTTAATGTTTTCAAACATTTCCTTATTATCCTTTTCGTAAAAACTAATAATTGGAACATTATAGGATAAACAATCATGAATAATTCCCATTGATGGTCTACCAAAACATATTGATAAATCAGAAAAGTGTTTATTAGAATAATTAAATAATATAAATTTTTTAGAATATTTTCTTGAATAAATATTTTTATCTAAATATATTTTTTTAAATGGAAGATCGTCAAATATTTTTTTATTTAATAAATTTTTAAAAAGTTTTTGAAGAGATACGCTTGTACCAGTATAAATTAACAATGATTTACTAGAATTTTTTTTTTTAAATTCTTGAAATAATCCAACTTTAATTTTTTTTAAATTTTTAGAAAAGTAACTTGGAATAAAATATTTACAACAAATAATTCTTGGTTTAAATTTTTTTAATAATGATCTTTGATAATTCTTCCAATTACTATCTAAACTAGATAAAGATTTAAACCATAAAAAATTTCCTACTAAAATAGTTTTAAGATTAAGTTCTAACACATCTACTAAATTATCACTTATTATAAGATCGTACTTTTTCATACTTGGCAAACGTCTTACCCATTTTAATTCGTTTAATTTTTTCTTTTTTAAATTATTTACATTAATTCCTGTATCAAAATTAATAATATTAAAATTTTTTTGTTTTTTTTTGGTATATTTAAAATATTTTTTTTTAGGATAAAAAAAATCAATATTTATATTTTTTTTTATTAAGAACTTAGAAATCCTAATAGATCTTTTTAAGTGGCCAAAGCCATTACTGCAAACTATGTACGCTATATTATGCACTTGATGATAACGAACCCATGTCCCCGTAATATAGGTTTTTGAAACTTAGTATTTCGTTTTTACTTAATATAGACCAACCATCGAAAATTAATTTTGGTTTTGTACTATTTTTAAAAATTTTTGATATTTTTTCTTTATTTTTTTGATTATTATTTAAAATTAAAATTACATCAGATTTATCAAGTTCTTTTGTTAGATTCTTATTATTAACAAAATTAAAATCTTTATAATTATATTTATCTAAAACTGCGTCCCATGATTTAAAATTAATCTTCATATTCTTAAGTTTTTTTATTAATTTTATACTTTGAGACATTCTAATATCGTCTGTCGGAGGACTTCCTTTAAAAGCCAAGCCTATAACAAAAACTTTTAATGAATTTATTTTTAATTTTTCTTTATCACAAAACTTTTTAATAATTTTTATTGGATAATATGCAGCGTTACTATTTATTTTTCTACCAAAATAAGATAATTTTAACTGCCTTTTTTTACTTCCGTAAGGAAAACTCATTAAATATGGGTCCTTTGTTAAACAATAACCTCCTACGCCAGGACTAGAAATTGGTATTCTATTTCTGGGATAATCTTTATTAGCTTTTTTTATCGTATCATTAAGACTTAAATTAAATCTATCGGCTATATTTACTAATTCATTTGAGAATGCAAAACTTAAGTCTCTAAATGAATTATTTGCTAATTTAACTAATTCAGCAGACTCCAAATTATCCAGCTTAACAACTGTTGGACATAATTTTCCCCAAAACTGCATAGCTTTTTCAAGACAACTATCAGTATATCCTCCTACAATTTGAGGCAATGTTTCTAATTCTTCTAATGCATTACCTTCAATAGTTCTTTCTGGACAAAAAGATAAATTAAAATCAACTCCACATTTTAATCCTGATTTTGACTCTAGAATGCCAAGAACCAAATCTCTAGTTGTTCCTATAGGAACAGTAGATCTCAGCATAACGTGATCATTTGTTTTAAGTACTTTAGAAATATCCTTGCAAACCTTAACTAAATTTGAAAAATCAACCTTATTATTATTTTTGTTTATGTTTACAGAAACTGCGATTATATGTTTTGTAGGAAATTCACTGATTTTAGTATTAAAAGAAATTTTTTTCTTATTAAATGAGGATTTTAAGAAATCTTTTAATTCAGGTTCGTGAAAGTGTGGAGTTCCTTTAATTAAATTATTTACAATATTTCTATTTTTATCAATTCCGTATACCTTGATATTTTTACTAGCAACAAAAGCTGCTAGCGTTAAGCCAACAAAGCCGAGACCATAAATTGCTACATAATTATCATCGGTTATTTTAAAACTATTAGATAAATTATAAAAATCTATAACATCTATTAGCTTTTTATTTTTATTTAGAACAGGAATGCATCTAATTGATGTGTCTTCTGAAATCTTCCTTTTTTTAAATTGTGAAATAACAGATAGATAAGCTTCTTCTAATCTTTTATTATCACTTACAAAAATAGGATTTTTAATTGCAAATTTATCAATTTCTAATTCTAAATCAGGTTTTTTTGATAACAATTTTCTTAAATCGCCATTTGAAACTACGCCTAATAATTTTAAATCTTTATTAATGATGAAGGCTAATCCAGGAAACTTAACTTTTTTTGAATTTTTCTTTAATAATTCTAAAGTTTTCTTTATGGAGGTCTTGGTATTTATTAAAATTATTTTTTTAGATAGTTTGCTTTTCATAATTAAAAAATTATTAAATTTCCTCCCAATTATAAATATGTTTTCTACTGTCATTTTTAAAAGCTATACTTCCAAATCTGCCTTTATAATAACTTCTATTAAGCAGTTCAATATCTGTCATATTTCTATTTGTTCTACCATAAATTTTATTTATTAGCTTTTTTGATGTTTCTTTTAAAGAATATCTTTGGTCATGTTTTTTTAATTTTGCAAATTCTGAAATTTTACTTAAATGTCTAGGAGTCATAGAAACTACCCCATCTCTGGTTTTGTTTGCTTCTAGTATTGTAAAATGTTTTTCGATTACATTTGCACCCATTAAAATTGCTAGTTTTATAGCTATCAAATTTTGATCTATAGCAACAGCATGATCTGAATAACCAACATTTTTAGTAAATTTCTTTAAAAATTTAATTCTATTTAAATTTATATCTTTAAGAGGTGTAGGATAAATTGTAATGCAATGTAAAAAAGTAAAACTTTTACTTTTTAAAATTTGAGCAGCTTTTTGTATTTCGTCATCATAAGTTGCCCCGGTTGAAACAATTAAATTTGTAAATTTTTTATTTGCTTCTCTTAGAAATTGAAAAGATGAACAATCATAGCTTGCGATCTTTATTGTTTTGAATCCAATTTTACTTAACAAATCAATTTGACTTTTTGTAAAACAAGTTATCAGTGGAATTAATTGAAATTTTTTACATTTTTCAACAAACCTTTCTAATTGTTTATAATTTAATTCTAATTTTTTTAATCTTTCATATTCATTTTTATATGGTCTTTTAATACAAACAATTTTGTTTTTAATTTTTATTCCTTTTTCAAAACAAGGTCTGAAGGTAAGTTCTTTCGCAAAAATATTTTGTACTTTTGCATGTGTTGCCCCTGACTCTGCGGCTTTTTCTATCATTTTATTTAAAATATTTATATTTCCATTATGATTTTGACAAAACTCAGCAATTATAGAAATTTTATTTTTTTTCATTACTGATTATACCCTAACTAATTTTTGTGAATTAATGTTGTAAATAAAATCTGCATATTTAAAAACATATTTATCATGTGAAACTATAACTACTGTTTTATTCTTTGATAATTGTTTTAACTTTCTAAGAATTATCTCTTTGTTTTTATGATCTAATCCTACTGTAGGTTCATCTAGAATAATCAAATCGGGATTTTGTAGCAGTGCACGTGCAATTGATAGTCTTTGTTTTTGACCACCTGATAAATTAGTTCCTTTTTCTCCAATAATGGTATTTATTTTTCTTGGTAATTTATTTACAAAACTTTTACAATCAGTTTCTATCAGAATTTTTTCTATTTTACTTTGATCAATTCTTTTATCTAAACAAATATTTCTTAGAATAGTTTCGTTATATAAAAATTGATCTTGTGAAACATAGCCAATTTTTTTTCTAAGAGATTTTATATCGTAATCAAAAAAGTTTTCTTTGTTTAAAAACATTTGTCCATTATCTGGTTTGTAAAATCCTACTATTATATCCATTAGGGTTGTTTTTCCTATTCCAGACTTACCATGTAATAAAGTTAAATTGTTTTTTCTTAAAACAAAATTTGCATTTTTAAAAATAACTTTATTACCAAAAGAAAAACTTATATTTTTTAATTCTAAAGAATTAAATTTTTTTAACTTTTTCTTTTTTTCTGTAATTTCTTTTGCTTTTTGAGATTTATTTAATATATCATCCATACTCCAAAAATACTCTTGGGAAATATTTATTACTAAATATTCAGCTTGTACCTGATTTAGTGTTGTTAATATCCTATAAAAAAGTATTGAAATAACTATTACTAATGAAAAGTTTAATTGCATATGAACAACATAAAAATAAATTAACATTGTTAAAAAAATTACAGCTATTGGTTCTCTTAGAATAATAAGACTATGCTTTGCCAACATAACTCCTCTTTCTGAATTTCTTAAAATTTTATAATCATTTAAAAATTGATTGATTAAAAAACCTTCTTTACCCATAGTTTTTAGAATTTTAATGCCTTTAAAATTATCAGATAATCTTGCATTAATTATTTTTAATTTTTTATTTATAATACCAGCATTTTTAGATGCTAGTTTAATTGTAAATCTTAAAATAAAAAAAATTATAAACCCTGCAATTAAGCCAAAAAATGCTGCTTGATTGGAAACATGAAATGCAAAATATAAAAAAATTATTGATCTAATAATTAGTGCAGCAAATTTATTAATATGAGTATAAATTGTTGCTGAATATATTGCGTTATTATTAATTAAACTTAAATATGTTCCTGAATGCTGTGAAGTCAAAAAATTCCAGTTTGCATTTATAATATTTTTAGTTAAATCTAATCTAAATTTTTTTCCAAAATTAGCTGTGACTGATGTTATATATCTAATAGTACAATAACTTATTAAAGCTTTAATAAATATTAATACAGTTATAAAAGCTAAAATTGTAGTTAGACTAGGATTTATTGATAGAAATTCGAAAAATTCTAAAATCTTCTCATTTATACTTGATAAATTATTTACACTTTCGCCAAAAGCAATGTTTAATAGAGTTAAAAGTGAAATTATTCCAACTCCTTCTAAAACACCTTCAATAAAAAAACTTATCAGTAATAAAATTGTAGTAGTAGGATATTTTTTTACAAAAAAACTTATTATTTGTAATTTTGTTTTTTTTTCTTGTAAGTTATGCATTTGAATTTAAAAAAAAGTATAGCTACCGCACAGTAGCTGGGCTACTGAATATAAAAAATAAATTTTTCTTGTCTAAGCAGCAATATCTATATATTCATTAGGTATTAAAATTTTTAATATATTACCTAAAAAATTTAGTAAAACTAAAACACGTTCTTTGGAATTCATTTTCAAAAAAGAGCATTCTTTTCCTTTAAAGGGTCCGTCTATTATTTTAATTTTTTTACCTTTATATAATGGAAAGACTTGAAATGGATTTATTACTCCAGATTTAGACTGCAATAATTTTATGTTATCTATAACTTTAGTTGGTATTGGTATTGGGATTGTATTTGAGGAAATCAAACTTTTAACACCTCTTGTATAAGATATTTTTTGCCAATTATCTTTTCCTATGTCAAAACTAACAAATAAATACCTTGGAAAAATTAATGAAATTTCTTTTTTTCCCTTTTTGTTCTTTATAGTTTTAAATGAAATGCATTCAAATTTTTGGTTTAGTAAATGCTCTTCGGCCTTACTTTCCTGATTGAAATGAGAATAAACTAAGTACCACCTTTTCATTTTGATTAATTTTTAAAATTAATTCTTAATAAATTTGGTGCCAAAATTTTTTTTTGGTTTATTTTATTTTTTGCATTGTTAAAGATTTTTTGAGGTTCAAAAAGATCTAAAATAACTAATGCATCATGCAAAAAGTTTTTTTCATTTAATAATTCTGTGCTTTTAATTATTTTAATATTAAAAGAATAGTTTTTGGATATAAGTATTGCAATTTCCAGCAAATCTCCTTTACCAACAAATGCTAAGTTTTTATATTTTTTTTTCTTACAATTATCAAAGATTTTAGTGCACTCACTCCTTGCTTGCCTAAAGAAATCAAATGAATTTGTGAGAAACTGAAAAGTTAATCTACTTTTTTCTGAAAAACCTTCTGGGGTGAGATAATAAAAATACCTTTTTTTTGGTATTTGTTTTACCTTAATTAAACCTTTATTAATACATTTTTTTAAATAGGCGTTTGTCAAACCTAAAGCTATTGATAGTTTGTCTGACAAATATCTTTGAGATGCTTTTCCATTATTATCTATAGCGCTTAAAAGGTCTAAGTTAATTTTGTTTTCTAAATTCTTTTTTTCACTTGAAAAAGTTTTTGATATTTTATTATTCATGTTATGAACATTAGTGTTCATAGCGTGAAATGTCAAATTAAAATTAAATAATTTTCTTTTTACTTAATATTTGCTTTATTACGAATGAAGCAAAAATTACTAATATTGGCTCTATTGGAAAACGATATCTTATTGATGAAATTGTTATTATATGAATAATTGTTAAAAATAAAATTATTGCTAATAATGGAGAAATTTTTTTTAAATATTTTTTTGAGAAAAAAAATATAAAAATTATTGATAAAGAAAAAATTATTCCGTAAGAAAAAA
>PTKO01000018.1 GCA_002937775.1 Alphaproteobacteria bacterium MarineAlpha6_Bin4
ACTATTATTTCGCGTAACATAATGATAAAAAAAGGTAGCTGAGGTAAATCTTTAGCGTATATTATTAACAATATTGATATTGTTATAATTAAAGCTTTATCAGCAATTGGGTCTAGAACCTTTCCCAATCTTGACTCTAAGTTGTAATTTCTAGCTAAATAGCCATCCAAAAAGTCTGTTATACAAGCAGTAAGAAAAATAATTAAAATAATTAAAGTTAAAATATTATTTTTTAATAAATCAGGGTAAGAATAAAATAAATAAATTAATATTGGACACGATATCAATCTTGATACTGTCAGTATATTTGGAAGATATTTAAATTTAATTTTCATGAAAAAAATTATATATTTTTTTTGCAATATTTTTTTTTATTCCTTTTACTTTTATAATTTCATTTAATTTCGCGTTTTTAATTTGCTCAGAAGAACCAAAATGCTTTAACAGATCTCTTTTTTTATTAGGACCAATTCCATCAATTTCGTCTAATATAGATTTATTTATTTTTGATCTTATATTTTTGTGAGATGTAATAGCAAATCTATGAGCTTCATCTCTTAATCTTTGTAAAAAGAAAAGAGTTTTGTCATTTGATTTAAACTTTATCTTTTTATTTTTAATATAAAAAGTTTCATTTCCTTCATTCCTATTTTCCCCTTTTGCAATTGACATAAGCCCTATTTTTTTTTCTAAATTAAAATTTTTTAAAACATTAAGCGCTGTATTAAAATGACCTTTCCCTCCATCAATAATAATTAAATCAGGGATTTTAATTTTTTTTGAATCTTTTTTTAATCTTCTATTTAAAACTTCGTAAATAGACGAATAGTCATCGCTTTTAGACAACACTTCTTTTCTTTTAAATTTACCTTTTATATTAAATTTTCTATAGTTATTTTTAATAAAACCATCTTTATTAAAAGAAACCATAGCGCCCACAGCAAATTCACCCGAAATATGGCTAATATCGTATATTTCTATTGTTTTAGGAGTTTTTGTTAATCCAAAATGTTTTTTTATTTTATTTATAAAATTTTCATTATTTTGTTGTTCGTTAATTTTTCTATCTAATTCTTTTTCTGCATTTTTTTCTGCATTTTTTATAATTATTTTTTTTTGACCCTTTATTGGTATTTCAATATTTATTTTGTAACCAGATTTTTTTTTTAATGCATTTATTAAAAGATTTTTTTCCGGAATTTTTTTGTTAATAAGAATTAATTTCGTTACTATTTTGTCTGAATAGTATTGCCCTATAAATGATTGTAAAATATTTTCTTCTATTTCATTATCTTCATGACGTGGAAAATAATATCTTCCACCTAAGTTTTGGCCACCCCTAAAATAAAATACCTGAATACAAGCTTTGTGATTTTTTTTTTTAATAGATATAACATCCGCATCTCCAAGTGAACGTATATTTATTGTTTGTCTTTCTTGTATTTGATTTAATGCCTTAACTCTATCTCTTAGACTAGCAGCTTTTTCATATGACTGTTTTAAACTATAATTTTCCATCTCATACTTTAAATTTGATTGAATTTTTTTATTTTTTCCTTTTAAAAATAAAACTGATTGATTTGTAAGGTTTAAATAATCATTTTCTTTTATTTTTTTTACACAGGGCGCCGAACATTTTTTTATTTGATATAACAAACATGCTCTAGATCTAGATTTAAAATATGAGTCAGAGCAAGATCTAATTAAAAAAGCTTTTTGTAAAGAATTTATAGTTTTTCCAACAACTCCTGCGGAAGGGTAGGGCCCAAAATAAATACCGTTTTTTTTTTGTTTACCCCTATGCTTTAAAATTTGTGGCCATTTATTTTTTGTCGTTATTAAAATATATGGTAACGACTTATCATCTCTTAAAACAATATTAAATTTTGGTTTTATTTTTTTTATTAAATTACTTTCAAGTAAAAATGCCTCTGCCTCAGTTTTAGTTGTTATAGTTTCTATGTTATTTACCTGATAAACCATTCTTTGAATTCTATTAGACAAAGATGAAGTGTTTCTATAACTTGAAACTCTTTTTTTTAGATTTTTTGCCTTACCAATGTAAATAATTTCATTTTTTGCATTCAAATATTGATAGATTCCAGGACCATCAGGTATGTTCATTAATTTGTTTTTTATAATATCTAAAGCATTCATTTAACTTACTTTTGTAATATTTTTTTAATAATATCCACCATACATGTGGATAAAGTTGTGGTTAAATCATCAAAGAATATAAATTTTGGCTCATTTCCTTGTGTTTTGATACAATGCTTAAAAATTAGGCAGCATGAATTAAGTAATTGATTATTATACATAAATTAAAAGTCAAATTATTTTATATTTTTTCCTTTATTTATTTTATTCATAAATTAATAATTAGTAAAACTCGTTGTGCAAAACTATGATTTATTTTCTACTAAATTTTTAAAAACTGCAGATAAATTATATATTTAATAAATTCTATTCATCTATAATCTTTTTATTATTAGCGGTTGCCCAACCTAAATGTTGGCCTGAATCTATATTGATCAACTGTCCAGTTAAAGATTTAGATTTTAATATAAATAATACAGCTTCTGCGATTTCATTTGGATTTACTGACTTTTTTAAAGGAACTTTCATATACTGTCTTTTAAATTTGTTATTAGTTTGCCTTTTGCTCGGCAATGTCGGTCCAGGACCAATTGCGTTTACTCGAATTTTAGGAGCTAAAGCCAATGCCGTTGTTTGAGTTAATGTCCATAAAGCGGATTTAGTAATTGTATATGTAGTAAAGAAAGGAGTTAAATTAATTACTCTTTGGTCCACCACATTAATTATATTACCATTAATATTTTTAGGTAAATTTTTAATAAATTGCTGTATTAAAAAAATTGGTGCCCAAAGATTTGTATTTAAATGGTAGTCCCATTTTTTTTTTTTTATATTTTCTAAATTATCTAACTCAAACGTTGAAGCATTATTTATTAAACAGGTAATTACCCCCATTTCTTTTTTTGCATTTTTAAATAATTTTTTTAATTCTAACTCTTTTGACAAATCTGCTTTTATGCAACAGCAATTTATTTTATAAGTACTTAAATTTTTTTTTAAATTAAAAGCTTTTTTTTTAGATTTGTTATAATGAATTATTACATTCCATCCTTCTCTAGCAAGGCGATCAGAAATTACCGCGCCTATTCTTTGTGATCCACCTGTAACTAATACTGTATTTTCCAAAATTAATAAATTGAATAAACGTATAATATATAAATAAATAAAAGTATAAGCCCATTTAGCTTAGTAATATTTTTATTTTTTATAAATAAGACTAAGAAGAATGAAGAAACACCTAAAACTAAAATATCAATACCTTGAATATTATTTAAAATTGATAAAGGTTGAATAATTTCAACCAAGCTAAGTAGTACAAGAATATTATACATATTAGCACCTAAAACTGTGCCTAACGCAATTCCATGGTTTCTCTTTATAGAAGCAATTATTGCTGTTGTTAATTCTGGCAAAGAAGTTCCGATTGCAATTAAAGATAATCCAATTACCCTTTCAGAAACTTTATAGTATTCTGCTATTTGAACAGAACCATCGATTAGAAAATTTGCTCCTAATATTAATCCAATTACACAAAAAATAGTTTTAGATAAAAGAAAAAAAGTTTTTTGTTTTACATTAATTTTTTCATTAATATTATTTTTTTCTAATCTCATTCTTTCACGAAAGAACCAAATG
Organism: Alphaproteobacteria bacterium MarineAlpha6_Bin4; assembly: GCA_002937775.1. GTDB lineage: Bacteria > Pseudomonadota > Alphaproteobacteria > CAYOOR01. The sequence continues at coordinate 3,733 of PTKO01000018.1, forward strand.
AAAAAGAGCAACATAAGAAAAGCTATAAAAACAGAAATATTATTATCTAATTTGAAAAAAAAAATTGTTGCTGGAAAAAGCAAGATAACAACGCTTGCTTGTATTTCAAGATTTACTAATTTATCCGAGATAATCTTTACAGGAAAAATTATTGCCGATATGCCCATAATTAAAAGTATATTTGCAATATTACTTCCTATAAGATTCCCCACAGCAATCCCTGAATGTGGAGGATCTGCTAATACGGATTTTAAACTAGTAGTAAGTTCAGGCATAGTGGTGCCAAAAGCAATTGTGCAACTAGCTATTATAAAATTAGAAACATTTATTTTTTTAGCTAAAGACACAATATTTTCAATTAAATAATTTGCACTTATTAAAAGAATAAATAATCCTGAGATGGTAAATAAAATTGTATTAAACATCATTTTGCAATTTTCTTATTCGTAATTAATTCTAAATCTCTTAGTTTCATTTTCTTTATTTTATCTCTGATTTTTGCCGCTTCTTCAAATTCTAAGTTTGAAGCATGTTCTAACATCTCTTTTTCTAAACCAGAAATATAAGATTTTATATTTTTCTTCTTAGTTTCAAATCCTAGATTATCTACTTTAACAGTATATGAATCTTTTTCATAAACGGATTCTAAAATATTACTTATATCTTTTTTTATACTTTTGGGGGTTATTCCATTTTTTTTGTTATAAGCAATTTGCTTCTCTCTTCTTCTATTAGTTTCACTTATAGCCTCGATTATACTTTTAGTTTTTTTATCAGCATAAAGAACGACTTTACCATCAATATTTCTAGCTGCTCTACCTATAGTTTGTATTAAAGATGTTTTTGACCTTAAAAAACCCTCCTTGTCTGCGTCTAATATCGCAACTAGACCACATTCTGGGATATCCAAACCTTCTCTTAATAAATTAATTCCAACTAAAATATCAAACTTTCCCATTCTCAAATTTCTTATAATTTCAATTCTCTCTAAAGTTTCAATATCAGAATGTAAATATCTTACTTTTAAATTTGCTTCTTCAAAATATTCAGTTAAATCTTCAGCCATTTTTTTTGTTAAAGTTGTAACAAGAACTCTTTGCGATTTTTCAATACAACTCTTACATTCATTCATTAAATCATCAACTTGTGATGAAGCTGGCTTTATTTGACAAATCGGATCAATTAAACCTGTTGGTCTAACTAGTTGTTCAGTTAATAATCTTCCTTTTGTTTTTTTTATTTCCCATTCTCCCGGTGTAGCAGAAACAAATATTGTTTTAGGCCTCATTTTTTCCCATTCATCAAATTTTAAAGGCCTATTATCTAAACAAGATGGCAATCTAAAACCATACTCTGACAAATTTGATTTTCTTGATCGATCTCCTTTATACATTCCATGTAATTGAGGAATTGACACATGACTTTCGTCAACAAAAATTAAAGCATCATTTGGAAGATATTCAAATAATGTTGGTGGAGGTTCTCCAGTTTTTCTTCCTGTAAGATATCTAGAGTAATTTTCAATTCCTGAACAACTACCAGTTGCCTCTATTGTTTCAATATCAAAATTAGTTCTTTGTTCTATTCTTTCTGCTTCTAAAAATTTTTTTTTATCCTTAAAAAATTTTAATCTTTCATTCAATTCAATTTTAATATTTCTAATTGCAGCATTTAAAGTTGGTTTTGGAGTTACATAGTGACTATTTGGAAATATTTTTACAAAGTTTAATTCATTATTACTTTTTCCGGTTAAAGGATCTATAGATGAAATAGATTCAATCTCATCGCCAAATAAAGATATTCTCCATGAACAATCATCATAATGGGAAGGAAAAATATCAACAACATCTCCTCTAACTCTAAAAGTTCCTCTATAAAAGTTAACATCATTCCTAATGTATTGAAGTTCTACAAGTTTTGTAATTAAGTGGCTTCTATTAATAATATCACCTTTATTCAAAGAAAAAGTCATTGTTGAATATGTTTCTGGAGAACCAATGCCATAAATACAAGAAACACTTGCAACAATTATTACATCTTTTCTTTCAAATAAAGCTCTCGTTGCAGAGTGCCGCATTCTATCTATTTGTTCATTTATAGATGATTCTTTTTCAATATAGGTGTCGGTTCTTGGAACATAAGCCTCAGGTTGATAGTAATCATAATAAGAAACAAAATATTCTACTGAATTCTCAGGAAAAATTGATTTCATTTCAGAATATAATTGAGCAGCTAAAGTTTTATTAGGTGCTAAAATTAAAGTTGGTTTTTGAATATTTTTTATAACATGAGCCATTGTAAAAGTTTTACCTGAACCAGTTACACCCAAAAGCGTTTGGTTTTGCTCATTATTAATTAGATTTTTTACAATCTTTTTTATTGCTTCAGGTTGATCACCAGAAGGTTTAAATTTACTTTTTATAACAAATTTATTATTTTCTTTTTTTTCCAGATTATTCATAAACCTTTTTACAAAAAACTTAATAATTAATTAAATAATTTTATTAAAATTAATACTATCTTTTTTTTTCAAAATTTATTATAGATTACATAGGATATTGTTATGAGTTTTTTTTCTAAAAAAGTATCAAGAATACAACCCTCGCCTACTATATCTATAACTGCAAAAGCTAAGAAATTAAAACAAGAAGGAAAAAAAATAATAGATTTTTCAGCAGGAGAGCCAGATTTTGATACTCCTGAAAATGTAAAAAATGCAGCTATTAAAGCAATAGAGGAAGGGAAAACAAAATACACCCCTGTTAATGGTACAAAGGAACTAATTGATGCAATAATTAAAAAATTCAAAAGGGAGAACAATTTAAATTTTGATTCCGAAGAGATAACTGTTGGTTGCGGTGGTAAACAGGTAATATTCAATGCTTTACTAGCAACTATTGAAAAAGATGATGAAATTATTATACCATCTCCTTTTTGGGTGTCATATCCCGATATGGCTATTTTAACAGAAGGCCTTCCAGTGGTATTAGATTGCTCACAAGAAAATAATTTTAAAATTAATCCGCAAGATTTAGAAAATAAAATTACAAATCGTACTAAATGGGTCATATTAAATTCTCCCTCAAATCCAACCGGTGCTTTTTATAGCGAATTAGAGTTACAAAACCTTGCAAAAATTTTGTTAAAACATCCACATGTATGGGTTATGTGTGATGATTTGTATGAACATATAATTTTTGATAATTTAAAATTTAAAAATATTTTACAAGTTGATGATAAATTGAAACCAAGAACTTTTGTTGTTAATGGAGTCTCAAAGGCCTATGCAATGACAGGATGGAGAGTCGGTTATGGAGCCGGTCCAAAAGAGCTAATTAAAGAAATTAGTAAAATTCAATCACAAAGCACAACACACACGTCTTCTATATCTCAAGCCGCTGCTATTGAAGCTTTAAATAACAGTGATGAATTTATTAAAAAAAATAAAAAAATATTTCAAGATAGACGTGATCTTATTTTTTCTAATCTTAAAAATTTTACTGAACTTCAAGTTTTTTTACCACAAGGTTCTTTCTATGTATATGTTTGTTGCAATGATATTATTGGTAAAAAAAAGGAAGATGGTATTGAAATAAAAAATGATATTGATTTATCAGATTATTTTTTAGATGAAGGAGTTGCAGTAGTACCAGGCGAAGCTTTTGGATGCTCAAATTTTTTTAGAATTTCTTTTGCTACATCAAATGAAAATATCAACGAAGGTTGTAAAAAAATTATTGATGCTTGTAAAAAATTAAAATAATCATTCCGCAGTATATTTTTCTGCATCTAAAGCTGCCATACAACCCATTCCAGCAGCTGTAACCGCCTGTCTGTATATTTTATCTGCCACATCACCAGCAGCAAAAATACCAGGTATATTTGTTTGAGTACTACCTGGCTTTGTTAAAATATATCCTTCTTTATCTAATTTTATTTTATTTTTAAAAATGTTAGTTGCAGGATCATGCCCAATTGCAATAAAAATACCATTTAAATTGATTAATTTTGATTTATTTACTTTCTTATTAAGAATTTTAATACCAGTAACTTTTTTTGGATTTTCATCCCCATTAATTTCTTCAACTACACTATTCCATATAACTTCAATTTTTTTATTTTTAAATAATCTTTCCTGAAGAATTTTTTCTGCTCTTAATTTATCTCTTCTATGAATTAAAAAAACTTTTTTTGCATGCAAAGTTAAGTATAAAGCTTCTTCAACAGCTGTATTTCCACCTCCAATAACTGCAACTATTTTATTTTTAAAAAAGAACCCATCACATGTAGCGCATGCCGATACTCCATAACCTTTATATTTTTCTTCACTTTTAATGCCTAACCATCTTGCAGTTGCACCTGTAGCAATTATTATTGTTTTTCCATTATAAACATTTCTGCTGTCGCCAACTAATTTAAAAGGTTTTGATTTAAAGTTGCATTCTGAAATCGTATCATTAATAATTTTAGTACCGACATTTTCTGCCTGAGCTTTCATTTGATCCATAAGCCATGGCCCCTGTATAACATCTTTAAAACCAGGATAATTTTCCACATCTGTAGTAATAGTCATTTGTCCACCTGGTTGTTGTCCATTTACTAAAATAGGTTTCATGTTTGCTCTAGCTGCATAAATAGCAGCTGTATAACCCGCTGCACCTGATCCAATTATAATTGTGTTACTTTTATAAGTTTTCATATCTGCCTTTCATTCTTCTTTTTATTCTTTTTACTACTACATCTATATCATTTAATGCTTTATTTTTTCTTTTTAAAGATATCGAATCTTTAAAGTAATAAGCTAATTTTAAATCAATCAGATTTTTTATAAATAAACTAAATCTTTTTGATTTTGTAGGTATATCAATTATATACGTTGGTTTACCACTACTGCATGCTTCAGTCACCATAGAAACAGAATCGCTTGTTACAATAATTGCTTTTGCAAAACTAATTGCATCTAAGTAAGTTAATTTTTTTGAGTTTGGTAGAATAAAAATAAAGTTTTTAGTTTTTAATTTATTTTTTAGGTATAAATAATCTTTTTTTTTAGTTCTTCTAGAAACAAGTACAATTATTTTAATTTTTTCTTCTATTATACTTAGAGAGTTAATTATTTTATCTAATATCTTTTTTGTTATTTTATGATGCCTGCTGTTGCCTCCAATAAGAGCAACAACATATTTTTCTTTCAAAATATTAGGAGTTTTCTTTTTATTTATTTTTTTTATAAATTCTTTGTTTATTTTAGTTAAGGCACCATGCGTTTGTATTACATTTGCACCCTTGCACCTATCATGTTTTGGTGAAACTACAATATCAAAATTATTAAGACTTATAGGAGGCTTTTGGATAAAAATAGAAAAAATTTTATTTTTTGTTTTTTCTTTAATTAATTTTGCATAGTAAGCGGTGCTTTTACCGCATGATATTATTATTTTTGGGTATGGAGGGTTAAATTCAGTTTTTTTAAAATCTAAAAATCTTAAAAAATTTCTTTTAATAAAGTTTGTTTTTTTTATTTTTATGAGTCTATAGTTTGTATTTAATTTTTCTGCTAGCGAGATCGATTGTTTTTCATGTCCTATTAAATTATCTGATATTATCCAACAATTTATTTTAGACATTTTTTAAAACCTTATTAATTTTTGTATTAAAAAAGTATTTTTGTAAAGATGATATCTGTAATTTATTTTTAGATAATTCTTTTATAGCTTCTACAGATGCTTTTGCACCTGACATTGTGGTGTAATATGGAATCTTATTATTTATAGCAGCTCTTCTTAATGTGAAACTATCTTTAATTGCCTGAGCACCTTCAGTTGTGTTGAAAATTAGGTCTATCTTTTTTTCATTAATATAATTAACAATGTTTGGGGTTCCTTCTTTAACTTTTTTTATAAAAAAACAGTTTATTTTTTTTTCTTTTAAAAAATTTGCCGTTCCTTTTGTTGCAAAAATTTTAAAGCCTATTTGATTTAAATTTTTAACATTTTCATAAATAGAATTTTTATCACTATTTTTTACAGAAATAAACACATTGCCACTTAAAGGAAGATTAACACCAGCAGATAATTGTGACTTTGCAAATGCTTTTCCAAAATTAAAATCCATACCCATTGCCTCGCCTGTTGATTTCATTTCTGGCCCCAAAATAATATCAGACCCATCGAATTTAGGAAAAGGAAAAACAGATTCTTTTACTGCAACATGTTTAAACTCATTTTTTTTTAATTTAAATGAATCCAATTTTTTTCCTATCATTATTAAAGATGCAATCTTTGCAATAGGTATCCCAGTAGCTTTCGCAACAAAAGGTATGGTTCTACTAGCACGAGGATTTGCTTCAATTATATAAATGTCATTATTCTGAACCGCAAATTGAATATTTATTAATCCTTTTACTTTTAAAGCAATAGCTAATCTAGCAGTTTGATTTTCTATTTCTTTAATTACATTTTGGCTTAAAGTGTATGGTGGAATTACACAAGCAGAATCCCCAGAGTGTATTCCAGCTTCTTCTATATGTTCCATAATACCAGCAATATAAACTTTTTTACCATCCGAAATAGCATCTACGTCAACTTCAACAGCGGATTTAAGATATGAATCAATTAGTAAAGGAGATTTTTTTGTTATTTTTAACGCTCTATCTATATATTTAAAAAACTCACTTCTTTCATTAATTATTTCCATTGCTTTTCCACCTAAAACATACGAAGGCCTTATAATTAATGGTAAACCTATTTTTTTTAGACATTTTTTTGCTTGGATAACATTATTTGCAGTCGCATTTGCAGGTTGTTTTATTTTTATATCTTTTATAATTTTTTTAAATTTTTTTCTATCTTCAGCTATATCAATTGAATTTAAAGAAGTTCCTAGTATTTTAATATTTTCTTCAACTAGATATTTTGCAAGATTTAAAGGAGTTTGCCCTCCAAATTGTAATATTAATCCTAAAAGTTTTCCTTTTCTTTTTTCAACTTTAATAATTTCAATTACATCTTCAGGCGTTAAAGGCTCAAAATACAATCTATCAGATGTGTCATAATCTGTTGAAACTGTTTCGGGATTACAATTAATCATTATTGTTTCTATATTTTTTTTTCTTAAAGCATAGGAAGCGTGAACGCAACAATAATCAAATTCGATACCTTGCCCAATTCTGTTTGGACCCCCACCAATAATAATTACTTTATTTTTTTTTGTTGGATTAGACTCACAATTATCTATACCTTTTGAAATTTTTTCATAAGTTGAATACATATATGGAGTTAAAGATGGGAACTCAGCAGCACAAGTATCCACTCTTTTATAAACTGGCTTTACACCTAATTTTTTTCTCAAATTTCTTATTTCTTTTTCATTTTTATTAGTTAAAAACCCAAGTCTTTGGTCTGAAAAACCCATGCTTTTTATACCAAATAAAAATTCTTTTTTTTTTATTAAATTTTTTTTTTTTTTTATTAAGTTTTCATAATCAATAATTTTTTTTATTTCTCTTAAAAACCATTTATCAATTCTTGTTTTTCTATAAATAGAACTAATTTTTTCTTTTTGCCTAATAGCATCAGCGATATTAAATAATCTTAAAGGCGATGGGATACTAATTTTTTCTTTGGATTCTTTTTTATTACTAAGTCCATCATAACCTTTATCTAAAGATCTGACTGCTTTTTGCAATGACTCACAAAAATTTCTTCCAATTGACATCACTTCTCCAACAGATTTCATTGAAGTTCCTAAAATATTTTTTGTTCCTGGAAATTTTTCAAAAGCAAATCTTGGTATTTTTGTAACAACATAATCAATAGTTGGCTCAAATGAGCAAGGAGTTGTTTTAGTAATATCGTTATTTATTTCATCTAAAGTTAAACCAACTGCAAGCTTGGCTGCAACTTTTGCAATTGGAAAACCAGTGGCTTTCGAAGCTAAAGCGGATGATCTAGAAACTCTCGGATTCATTTCAATTACAACCATCTCGCCATTTTTTGGATTTATAGCAAACTGGACATTTGATCCACCTGTATCAACTCCTATTTCTCTTAAAATTGCAAAGCTAGCATTTCTCATAATTTGATACTCTTTATCTGTTAGAGTTAGAGCAGGCGCAACAGTTATACTGTCCCCAGTATGAACGCCCATGGGATCTATATTTTCAATTGAACATATGATTATACAATTATCATTTTTATCTCTTACAACTTCTAATTCATATTCTTTCCATCCCAATACAGACTCTTCAATTAAAACTTCATTAATTGGCGAATAACTTAAACCTTCGGCAATAATTCTTTCAAATTCTATTAAATTTTTTGCAGTTCCTCCTCCAAGACCTCCTAATGTAAATGATGGTCTAATTATCAAAGGTAGCGAAAGTTTCTTTAAAACTTTTTTTGCAGATCTTAAATTTTTAACAACAAAACTTTTGGGAGTTCTTAAGCCCAGTTTTAACATTGTTTTTTTAAACAATTCTCTATTTTCTGCTTTTTTAATTGCATTTAAAGAGGCGCCTATTAATTCAATATCATATTTTTTTAAAATACCATTTTTTTCAATTTCTAAAGCCGCGTTTAATGCAGTTTGCCCACCCATAGTTGGTAAAATTGCATCTGGTTTTTCTTTTTTTATAATCTTTTCTATTATTTCAGAAGTAATTGGCTCTATATATGTAGAATCTGCTATATCAGGATCTGTCATAATTGTTGCTGGATTAGAGTTAAGTAAAATTACCCTATAACCTTCTTCTTTCAAAGCTTTACATGCCTGAGTTCCTGAATAATCAAATTCACAGGCCTGTCCAATAATAATAGGTCCAGCACCTATTATAAAAATTGATTTTAAATCTTTTCTTTTAGGCATTCTTTTTTACCAATTCATAAAATTTTTTAAATAATTCAAGGTGATCATGTGGCCCAGGAGATGCTTCAGGATGATATTGCACAGAAAAAACAGGCTTATCAGCAAGTTCCAGTCCTTCAATTGACCCATCAAAAAGTGATTTATAAGAAATTTTTGTATTTTTTGGTAACGATTTTTTTAAAACTTCGAAACCATGATTTTGTACAGTAATTATAACTTTACCAGTTTTTATTTCTAAAACTGGATGATTGGCACCTCTGTGACCATGGTGCATTTTTTTTGTTTTACCACCTAAAGCAATAGCTAAGATTTGGTGCCCCAAACAAATGCCGAATGTTGGAATATTTTTTTTTAAAATTTTTTTTATTGTAGGAATTGTAAATTTACCTGTGGCTTGTGGATCGCCAGGACCGTTACTTAAAAAAATTCCATCAGGATTTAATTTAAAAATATCTTTTGAATTAGCCGTTGCAGGTACGACTGTAACTTTGCAACCTAATGACGCAAGATTTCTAAGTATGTTATCTTTTGCACCATAATCTATTGCCACTATGTGGTATTTTTTTTTATTATTATAGCCGTAGCCTTCATTAATTGACCATACTGTTTTATTCCAAGTTGTTTTTTTATTTCTAGTTACTCCTTTTGTTAGATCACAACCTTTAATACCTTTCCAGATTTTAAGTTTCTTTTTTATTTCTTTAAAATTAAATTTACCGTTTTTTTTATATTCAATAACAGCATTAACTGCGCCTTTTTCTCGTAAAATTTTAGTTATTTGTCTTGTGTCTACACCTGTTATACCAACTAAGTTATTTTTTTTTAGCCAATTTTCTAAATTATCAGTAGCTCTAAAGTTTGATTGAGAGGTTATATTTTCTCTAACAACCAACCCCTTTGCTGCAGGTTTTTTAGATTCTATATCAAAATTATTAACACCAACATTTCCAATATGAGGAAATGTGAAGGTTATTATTTGATTTGAATAAGAGGGATCGGTTAATATCTCTTGATAACCTAGAATAGAAGTGTTAAAGCAAAGCTCTCCGACGATCTGATTTTCACAACCAATTCCGTTTCCAAAAAAAATAGTATTGTTTTCTAAAGCTAGTATTGCATTAGGTTTACGAGTAAGTAAAAAATTTTCCTTAGGCGGCGTTTTAACCTCCTTTATATAGCTGTAACTAATCTATTTATTTACATACAATATACAAATCTTTTTTTTAAGAAAATTGTTTTAATTTTTTAGAATCTAAAAAAAAAAGAATCAATATTTTCAGCAAATTATTTTTATGAATCAAGTTGATATAAATTAAAAAAAAGTTTTTAATAAATCTTTCTTGTAAAATGTTAAAAAAACAACTGACAGAGAGTTTAATAGCAGCGGTTAAAAATAAAGACAAAGAATCAATTAATACTATAAGATTAATTATTGCAGCTATAAAGGATAAAGAAATTGCAATAAAAACTGATCATAAAGATAAGAAAATTTCTAATGAAATTATATTTAATATTTTAAAAAGTATGATTAAACAAAGAAATGAAAGTATTGCGTTGTATAAACAAGGAAACAGATTAGAACTTGCGGAGAATGAAAAAAAAGAAATTGATATTATTAAAGGTTTTTTACCAAAACAACTAGATGATAAAATAGTTAAAGGAATTTGTGAGAAAATAGTGAAGAACTTAAATGCTAATAGTATGTCTGATATGGGAAAAGTTATGGCTGAATTAAAAAAACATGAGTCATCTTCTCAAATAGACATAGCTAAAGCCAGTTCTTATGTTAAAATTATTCTAAACGGTTAAAGAGGTAGTGCTCTATGAAATTTGGCAACCAATTAATTGATGAAATCAAAACTAGAATTAAGGTTTCTGATATTGTTTCGAAAAAAGTAAAACTAGCTCCTAGAGGAAATGAATTCATAGGCCTGTCACCTTTTTCTAACGAAAAAACACCTTCTTTTACTGTTTCAGACGAAAAAGGATTTTATCATTGTTTCAGCAGCGGAGAACATGGAAGTGTTTTTGATTTTGTTATGAAAACTGAAAACATGACGTTTAAGGAGGCTGTAAAAAAACTAGCTAGTTATGCTGGTATAAAAGTAGAGGAGACTTTATATAAAAAGGAAGACATAGAAGCTCAAAAAAGAATAAAAAATTTAAGAGAGATATTAAAAATATCATGTAGATGGTTTAATGATAATTTAAAAAGAGAATTGAAAACAAACGATTATCTTAAAGAAATTTTTATTAAAAGAAATTTCAACAATTCTATAATAGATAGCTTCTTTTTGGGTCATGCCCCAAAAAAAAATAATAATCTTTATAATTATCTGATATCCAAAGGCTTTTCATCAAAAGAGATTTTAGATTCTGGTTTGATTATTGTTTCTAGTAAAAATAACGAAAAATTTGATAGATTTAGTAATCGTATAATTTTTCCAATTTTTGATTATTTTTCTAATGTAGTGGGATTTGGCGGTAGAGCTTTGTCAGATAATCAAATTAGTAAGTATGTAAATTCGCCAACAACAGATCTTTTTAAAAAAGGGGAACTTTTATTCGGATGGCAACAGTGTAAAAATAATCCCTTAAATAAAAATGAACTATATATTGTTGAAGGGTATACAGATGTTATATCAATGTATAACGCAGGTTATAAAAATACAGTAGCACCTCTTGGCACTGCATTAACAGTGAAGCAAATAATTTGTTCTTGGCGTATATCAAACGAACCAGTTTTATGCATGGATGGTGACGACGCTGGTAGGAAAGCATCTCAAAGGATCCCTGAATTAATTTTTCCTCATTTAAAGCCTGGGTATTCGCTAAATTTTTCAAATTTACCAATAAATGAAGATCCAGATAGTTTAATTTTGTCGAATAATTTAGAAGATCTTAGTTTAGCATTTAAAAATAAGATAAATTTGTCTGAATACGCTTGGAGTAATTTAATTTATGGAAAAAATTTTAATACTCCTGAAAAAAAAGCTGCACTAGAAGAAGAAATTAATAGATTATTGGGTTTAATTAATGATTTTACTGTAAAAAAAAACTATAAAAATTTTTTTAGAGAAAAGTTTTTCCAAGAATTTAAGTTTTCAGGGAAAAAGATAGAAATAAATAAAAATAAAGGATATTCAGTAAAAAATAACATTATTAATATGAATAAAATTGCAGAAAGAGTACTTATAGGAAGCATAATAATATATCCTACCTTATTAGAAGATCTTTATAAAAAATTTGAGTCAATAAATTTTTCAGAAGAAAAATATAACAATATTAAAGCTTTAATAATTAATTTATTTAATAAAAAAACAATTGAAAAATCTAACATTAGAGCCACATTGTTAAATTCTGAGCATAAAGGGATTGTTTCAGAGATTATAGATAAGTCTATTTTACTTCATGCATCATTTCTAAGAAGTAAAAATAAAATAGATTTAATTATAAAAGGTTGGAATGAATATTTTGAAATGTATTTAAAAAGAAAAAATTTGGATATGTCAGAAAAAGAATCTAAGTTGGCTCTTAAAAATTTAAATGAAGATGATTATATAAAATTTAAAGAAATACAGTTGAAATATAAAAAAAAAACATTTTAAAAATTTTTTTTTAATATAGTGTATACGGGGATTAATGATTAAAGAAAAAAAACAGCGAGTAATTATTGATAAGAATCAATCTGTTAAGAAAAAATTATCAGTACACGAATTAATAAGAAAAGAAAAATATATTCCCCAATTCAAATCATTAATAGAAGAATCAAAGAAAATTGGGAAAATATCTTATACAAAAATAAAAAGATTTTTTACACCAGAAATGCTTAGTTCACCAGAATTCAGCATAGTTCTTAATCATTTGAAAGTGCAGGGTATACTTTTAAAAAAAAGGAATAGAGGACCAAATAATGCAAATTCAAACTTATTAAAAAAACAAAAAAGATTAGCAAAAAAATTATTAAAGGGAGAGGCAAGAACTAGTGATCCAGTCAGAATGTATTTAAAAGAAATGGGATCAGTAGATTTGTTAACAAGACAAGGTGAAGTAGATTTATCAATTAAAATAGAAAATGGAAAAAATAAAATTCTTCAATCCATATATGAGTTTCCATTTGTCTATGAATATTTCTCAATTTTAAAGAAAAGAATTATTAATAATGAGGTTTTTTTAAGACACGTTGTAGATCTAGAGAATTTTTATAGAAAGTTTATTAACAAAAAAATCCCGGTAAGTTTTGAAGATGCATCACTAAATGAAGAGACGAACGAAAGCATAAAAGTTGAAAATGATAATTTAAATAAAGAAAATGAAGATGAAGATGAAATAAAGTTAAATCAGTCAAAAAAGAAAAAAATTAATAAAGAAG